>CAZSON010000169.1:0-6451 GCA_964608375.1 uncultured Desulfobacter sp.
CGCTCTTTTTTGAATCTGAAGGGTCTTATCTCAAGCAGGTCCCGCATCGCTTCCCTATCGATCTTTTTGCCGCTATCCGGAGTTCCGATGGAAGCGATTATCTGCGCTGAGATTTTATCGATTTTTATTTTTTCCAGCAGATTTTTTTTAAAGCCCATGAGCGTACCCCCCTTTGATAAAAACGGTTTCACCAAAACGTTAAGATGAACTCGCTTTAATTTTTTTGTATAAATATGGACATTTTAAGAAAAAAAAGTAACCATCGAAGGTTGTGTCATTTTGATTTGGGGAATTGATGAACTCGTGAAAAGTCCATATTGCTATGTAAAAACGTAAAATAAGCCTTTTTTGATGTAAATCAATTTCCGGATGCGCTATAATAGGTATCCTGATGCATCAAACAACCCTGCAACCGGACGAAACCTTTTTGGAAGAATTGGAAGCCGCCGGTAAATTTGATACCAACGCCTGCTTTCAGTGCCGCAAATGCACCAACGGTTGTCCGGTCACTTTTGCAATGGATCTCTATCCGGATGAAATCATTAGACTGGTTATCCTAGGTCAGCGGGAAACGGTTTTAAAATGCCGAACGATTTGGGTCTGCGCCGCCTGTCAGACCTGTACCGCTCGCTGTCCGAACGGGATCAAAATAGCTGAACTGATGGACGCCGTCAAAGAGCGAGCCCTTTTAGAGAGTGTGCCTGTGCCCCAGTCCCAGATCTTAACACTCCATCTGGCATTTCTAAAAAATGTGAGAAAATGGGGGCGTGCTTTTGAAGGGACACTTCTACCGGTTTATCTGCTGCGAAGCGGCCTATTTTTGCATAAATGGCGCAAGGGATTATTGAGTTGGGACCTAAAATTCGGATGGCGTCTGTTTTTCAGGGGAAGATTCTTTCATTTTCCGAAAAAGATCAAAGGGAAAAAAGAAATCGGTAAGATTCTCATTCGCCATAAAAAATAAAAGACCATGAAAATTTCCGAGTTGGCTTACTACCCTGGCTGTTCGCTGCAAGGAACGGCAAAAGATTATGCAGAATCGATTATAGGGATTTGTGAATCGTTGGGCATTCAATTGACAGAGGTTCCGGATTGGAATTGCTGTGGGGCAACCGCGGCCCACAGCATTGATCGCCGGGCAAGCGTTGACCTGGTCAGAAGAATCTTGCGCCAGGCAAGCAAAATACCGCAATCGGATATGCTGGTTCCCTGCCCCATGTGTTTTAATCGATTAAAAACAGCTACTTTAGCTCAGCCGGCCGATCATAAGGCTGAAGATCAATATCGGATACCGATGGAAAAGGGGTTTCCCAAAATCTGGGATGCGGCCAATTTTTTCGCTACCCAACAGATGATTGAAACGATTTCAAATAAGGTTCAAAAACCACTCAAAGGCCTGAAAGTAGTTTGTTACTATGGTTGCATGGCCAACCGGCCGCCTGGAATCAGCGATGAAACCGATTTTGAAAATCCCCGGAGCCTGGATCGAATCGTCATGAATCTTGGCGCCACACCAATCGCCTGGCCTTTTAAGACCGACTGCTGCGGAGCAACCCAGGTGTTATCTCGCCCGGACATCGTTTCCCGTTTGGTCGGCAAGCTTTATGATATGGCCGAACGGGTAGGGGCCCAGGCTGTTGTGGTTTCCTGCCAGATGTGTCACGCCAACCTCGATATATATCAGGAAAAGATTGAAGCGGATTGGGGAAGGCATTTTAATTTACCGATATACTATTTTTCTGAGCTGATCGGACTTGCAGGCAATGTAAACGGGGTCGAAAAGTGTCTTTCCAGTCACCTCACAGATCCTTTTCCCCTTCTAAAGGAACTCGGCTTGTGGAACCTTCCGTAACCATCGCAGGCGGAGGGATAGCCGGTATTCAGGCCGCCCTGGATATAGCCAACTCCGGTTTTAAGGTATATCTGGTCGAGGAAAAACCGGCCTTGGGCGGAGCAATGTCCCAGCTCGACAAGACTTTCCCCACCAATGATTGTTCGTCCTGTATGATGGGGCCAAAATTGGTGCAGCTCGATAATCACCCGGATATTGAGATTCTGGCTTATACCGATATCATCGGCCTGGCCGGTGAACCCGGTCACTTTCGCGTGACGCTCAAAAAGAAAGCCCGCGCCGTAGACCCGGAAAAATGTGTCGGTTGTGCTGTTTGCGCGTCAAAGTGTCCGGTAAAAGTGTCAGATCCGTTCAATTTGGCCCTTAGCAAACGAAAAGCCATTTATATTCCGTACCCCCAGGCGGTCCCGTTTGTTTATACTATTGACAAAAAACACTGCCGTTATTTTACCCGGAATAAATGTCGGATTTGTGAAAAGGTTTGTGAAAGCAGGGCGATCCGGTTTGATCAGGAAGATCAGGTGGTTAAACTTGAAACCGGCGCAGTAATTTTAGCCGGCGGGTTTGATCCTTTTGATGCGAATTTAAAGGGGGCATATGGACACGGGCTTTGGCCCAATGTGGTCACCAGCTTGGAATATGAGCGGATACTTTCGGCCGCAGGACCTTTTAAGGGACATATTCAACGCATCTCTGACAATAAAACCCCACGAAATATCGCATGGATTCAATGCGTCGGTTCACGTGATCCGGCCTTTGGGAACGATTATTGTTCCGCGGTCTGCTGCATGTCCGCCACCAAACAAGCTATAATCACCAAAGAACACGACAACAGCATTGAAATCGATATTTTCTATATCGATATCCGGGCTCAGGGAAAAGGATTCGATCGTTTCTACGAAAGATCTAAGTCGGAATCCAATATCCGATACGTTCGGTCCATGATCTCCCGCATAATCCCAAATCCGGAAGATAATACCCTCTCTATTTCATATGTAACACCCGGGCACCGGATCGAGGAAAAAATTTTTGACATGATCGTGCTGTCCGTCGGCCTTGCGCCAAACTCTTCTGCATTAAGGCTGGCAAAGGAGATCGGACTGAAAATGGACGAGTGGGGCTTTATCACAACAGATCCCCTCGATACGGTGGCTACCTCCCATCCTGGAATCTATGTGTGCGGAGCGGCCCAGGGCCCCAAAGATATTCCGGATTCGATCCAGCAGGCCGCCAGTGCCGCCGCACGAGCCACGGCCCTTATCGCTGATAAAAGAGGATCGATGATTAAATCAAAACACCTCCCTGTTGAACGCGATGTGATCGGGGAGCAGCCACGAATTGGAGTCTTTGTCTGCCACTGCGGAATCAATATCGCCGGTGTGGTCGATGTCGAAGCGGTTACCGACTATGTGAGGTCTCTTCCCCATGTTACCTATGCGACCCATTGCATGTTTACCTGCTCCACCGATCAGCAGCAGGAAATAAAAAAGGCGATAAAAACACACCGTCTTAACCGGGTCCTGGTGGCCGCGTGCACGCCTAGAACCCATGAAGCGCTCTTTCAAAACACTTTGCGGGAGGCGGGACTCAATCCTTACCTATTTGAGATAGCCAATATTCGTGAACAGGATTCCTGGGTACATCAACTAAACCCGGAAGCTGCCACCGCCAAGGCAAAGGACCTGGTGAGGATGTCTATCGCCCGCTCCCGGCTTCTGCAACCCTTGCACAACACTGCCTATGAAGTGATCCAGCGGGCGCTGGTGGTTGGAGGAGGTTTAGCGGGTCTTACCGCGGCTTTCGGTCTGGCCGAACAAGGATTTTCTGTTGTTTTAGTCGAAAGGACCGCCGAGCTGGGGGGAAATGCACAGTCTCTGTTTTATACCGAGGACGGGGCCCGACCAGCCGAGCACCTCAAAGAACTGATCGGGAAGGTCGGAAACAATCCTCTAATTACGGTTTATAAAGAGTCCCTTGTGGAATCGATTACCGGCAGTTGTGGCAATTTTAGCACTACCTTAAGTGTAAGGGGAAAAGTTCAGAATATTTCCCATGCAGTTGTGATAGTTGCCACCGGCGGGGAGGAATATCAACCAACGGAGTTTCTTTACGGCAAGCATCCCAAAGTGGTAACCCAAAAGATGTTTGAAAAGTTGCTGGCAAAAAAACCCGATGAAGCCAAACAGTTTCAACGGGTGGTGATGATCCAGTGCGTTGGGTCCCGGGAGCCGGAGCATCCTTATTGTAGCCGGATCTGCTGCAGCGCTGCGATGAAGAACAGCTTAAGGCTGAAAGCACTGAATCCAGGAGCCCTGGTTTCAGTCCTATATAGAGATATTCGTACATTTGGTTTAAAAGAATTGTCCTATACGAAAGCGCGAAAAGAGGGGGTTCGTTTCTTTCGTTTTGAAATAGGTCAAAAACCGACTGTAACGTCCAACGGCGACGCGCTTGATATTTTGGTCTTTGATCAGCATCTTCAGGTACCTGTGAAATTGCAGGCAGACCTTCTGGTGTTGAGTGCAGCCATCCGACCGAGGCCGGAAAGCAAACAACTATCGGAAGTCACACGGCTCCCTTTTGAAGAAGATGGATTTTTTATGGAAGCACATATCAAGCTCAGACCGCTTGATTTTGCAACAGCCGGTTTTTTCCTCTGCGGCCTTGCCCATGGTCCCAAATTCGCAAATGAGGCTATTGCTCAGGCTCAAGGCGCGGTTGCAAGGGCCTGTTCAATCCTTTCTAAAAAAGAGCTGATGGCCGAAGCCGTGATAACCCATGTCGATCCCTATCTCTGCCGGGGGTGTGGAGAATGCGAGAGCGCCTGTTTTTTCAAAGCGATTCAGGTTGAAGACGTGGATGGAAAACAGCAGGCAGTGGTGTCAGAAGCGTTGTGCACCGGCTGTGGCGCTTGTAATGTGGCATGCCCCACAGGCGCGTCGTCCCTGGCCCATTTTCAGGATGATCAGGTTCATGCGATGATCAGATCGATCGGGTGACAGGCCGAAAAGTTTTGATTATAAAATAAGGGCAATCGATATGTCTTTTTCCGAAGAACCGAAGATTGTGGCGTTTGTATGCAACTGGTGCGCCTATGCCGGCGCTGATCTGGCGGGGGTTTCGCGGATGCAGTACCCCGCGAATGTCCGACTGATTCGTCTAATGTGTTCAGGAAGGGTAAATCATGGCTTCCTGCTCGATGCCTTTGACAAAGGGGCGGACGGTGTCATGGTATCCGGGTGACATTTGGGAGATTGTCATTACCTGGACGGTAATAAGAAATGTCAGAAGGTGGTTGCAGAAACCCGTGAATTTCTCGTCCTTCTCGGGATCGATCCAAAACGTCTGCATTTAAAATGGATCTCAGCGTCAGAGGGTGCGGAGTTTGCCGAAGAGATGCGCTGTTTTGTTCAACTGATCAAATCGCTCGGTAAAGCGTTGCCTTCCGGAACAAAGAACGGCACCGTAAAATCCGGATGAGATGTATCCGGATAGGAAAAAAATGAAACTGACACAGACACAAATTGATTACTGCATGGAGTGCGGCATATGTACCGGAAGTTGTCCGATCAGCCGGGAACTTTCATCCTTTTCACCTCGGCAGATGATCAGACGATCCACGATAAAACAGGATGAGGGCCTGCTTCACGGTCCGGAACTTTGGGCGTGTCTCACATGCGCTCGCTGCAGCGAACGATGTCCCGTGGATATCGATTTTCCGGAATTTATCCGCCAGCACCGGGAGAAGGCCCGGAAGATGGGAAATGTTCCAAGGGAAAGTCATCATGGCGTTTTACAGTTGACCGCAAGTCTTCAAACCCATGATATCAGGCAGCAACGTATCGGATGGGCAAAATCGTCAGGAGTTTTCAAAGATAAAGGAGACTATTTTTATTTTGTCGGGTGTCTACCTTTCTTTGATATTACGTTTCGTTACCTCGATCTGTCACCTCTCAATATTGCACGAAGTGTACTCAGGTTGCTAAACAAAATGGGGATTGAACCGGTAATCAGTAATGATGAGCGGTGCTGCGGGCACGATGCACTGTGGTGGGGTAATGAAACCACTTTCAAAAAATTGGCCGAATGGAACCTTAAAACAATTACGGCGACCGGGGCAAAACGAGTCCTCTTCAGTTGTCCGGAAGGATATTTCACATTCAAGGAGCACTATCCGAAATATGTCGGAAAACTCCCCTTTGAAGTTCTCCACATGACAGAGTTTTTAGCCCGTGAACTGCCGGAATCCGGGGTTTCGTTTCAACCGCTTTCCAAAGATGTGGTTACCTATCAGGACCCATGCCGGCTGGGTCGCTGCTCGGGGATTTATGATTCACCACGCCGGCTTTTGCAGCTTTTTACTGAAACCAAGCTGATCGAAATGGAAAGAAACAGGGAAAACGGGCTCTGTTGCGGGACCAGCGCATGGATGGAGTGTTCCAGCTGTTCCAAAGCGATGCAGGTAGAACGCCTTCAGGAGGCCATTCAAACAGGCGCTAAGACCCTGGTCACCGCCTGCCCCAAATGCCAGATCCATCTGACGTGTGCTCTCGGCATGATGGATCAGAATCTTAGCGTGACCGACATTTACACCTATCT
>CAZSON010000170.1:0-6382 GCA_964608375.1 uncultured Desulfobacter sp.
TACCCGGCCTGCGGAGCTCGAACGGGTCCGTCTGCGCTTTGATTACGTGATTACCAACGAATCGAACGATGAAATCGTATGCAAGGGATTTACACGGCATTGCGCTGTCAACGCTTCCGGCGTCCCGGTGGAAGTAGATGAAAAAACCAACCGTCTATGGAAGATCTTCCCCAAATAACCGAGACGATTCGTTTGCCGGTTCATATCGATATATCGCCCTACTTACCTGATCACCATGTTGAAGGCAGGGTTGTGCTCCCTGCGGTGGAAACGATGAATCTGCTTGCGGAGACTGTCAAGCATTTTCAGCCGGAAACCGATATTACCGACATGACCGAGGCCCGTTTCGATAAGTTCCTTTATATTCAGCCTGACACGACCCGATTGACCGCCTATGCCGACATCGAGCTGCATAAAAATGGCGATATTACCGCCAGTTTGCTGACAAAAAAGAGATCCAAAAAATCTTTTATCACCCGGATTAAATCGCACGCATCGGTCTGTTATCCAAAAAAAAAAATTGATTTTGCGGACCCGCCGCTTGACCTGAGTTCAGGCCTGGAAGGTATTTGTGTTGAAATTTCGCCGGACAAAATCTACCGCGAGTTAGTCCCTTTTGGCCCGGCATATCACAATATCCAGGGTACCCTCTATATTTCTGAATACGGAGCGTTTGCCCTGGCCGGCTCACCCGAAAGGAAAGCGCTTTCGGGCCGGCCCGCGCTACTCGGCTCGCCTTTTCCTCTCGATGCTGCCTTTCATGCCGCATGTGTGTGGGGACAGCGATACGGACAAAAAGTTGCTTTTCCGGTGGGAATTGACAGACGTAAGGTATTCAATTCGACTCGCTTTGACGAAATATATTTTATGCACATTCTGCCATTACAAACAAATTCAACGCGATTCCTATTCGATATGCGGATCTACGACAAAAGCGGCAATCTTTATGAAGAGGCCCGCGGAGTTCAAATGAGGGATGTGAGCGCCGGGCGGATAAAACCGCCCGCCTGGATCACCAAAATCGAGAAAAAAAATCCGCTGGAACGTATCAGACACAAATGCCGCGCCGCCTCGGTGATTGAGCTGAAAACCCTTATGCCGTTTTCAGAAAAAACCCTTTCTATTCACGAACAAAAACGATTTCAACTGATGGGGGAAAAGCGAAAACAGAGCTATCTGGGAGCACGGTTGGCCTGCAAGCGGCTTTCCAGAATCCTGTCCGGCGATGACATGCGGACCCTGCCCTCCGAGATAACAACCGTCGGCCCTGATCTGGAGCGGCCATGCTGTCCGTTGACCAACGGCGATTCAGCCCTGCCCTGTTCGGTGTCTCATGATGATCGGTTTGCCATAGCGGTGGCCGCTGATCAGAAGGTCGGTATCGACGTTGAGAAAATGTCCGGGCGTATCATGAAATCCGGTTCTTTATTCATGAGCAAAAATGAACAGGCCATGGTTCAGGCTTCACCATTAGGAAAAATCGAAGCTACCATCAGAATATGGTCGATTAAGGAAGCGGCCGCAAAAGCCCTCGATCTTACCATGGCGGATTCATGGAATCGAGTGCACGTAATGGATGTTGGGCAAGAGAAAAGCGTTATTCGAATCGACGACACGGATGTCGATTCGGCAATTCATGAAAGGGTTGATCAGCATCTTTTTACTCTTGTTTGCAAATCTGCTTCAACCCGCGCTCATCACGCCGAAAAGCGATGAGGAGATGTACCGGGCGTAACTTTTCAAAAAACGCTTGAACATGACGCAGAAAATGGATTTTAATTTCGCTATGGCCTTATTTCCAATAAAAACGATTATACTATTGTTCATAGCAGCTTATGTTGCAGGCAGTATCAATTTTTCGATTATCCTCTGCAAAATTCTTGGAAAAGATGACCCGAGAAACGAATTCAGCGGGAATCCCGGTGTCACCAATATGTATCGTCAGGTCGGTTGGTTATCGGCCGCGGTGGTTTTGCTTCTCGACATAGGCAGGGCGATGGCGGTTGCGCTGATTTCTGTCAGTATGCTTAAGATGGAACTGGTCCCGTGGACCGGACTGGGACTGATATTGGGAAACCGTTTCCCATGTTTTCATCGCTTTGCAGGAGGCAAGGGTGTGGCGAACTACCTCGGTTTTACATCGATGATCTCGCCGGTTTCCGCCGTAGTTTCCGCCCTGGCCTGGGTAACAGCCTATGCGCTCTTTCGCATCCCCTTTATCGGTTCTTTTGTGATGGTGTTCATCCTGGCCGCCGGGATATTGTTAACCTGCGACTTTCATCCCGTTGCGTGGCCCGGCGTACTGGCCAGCGTGGCTTTGATTTTCCATGGGCATAAACGCAATATCCGGGAATTGATCCAAACTGAAGGCGGCATAAGAAAATAATTCTTGATAGGGGTCAGAAACCTTTATCCATCAATTTTTCCATGGTAATCCTTGTCGCCCATCGCAGAAAAACCTTTGCATAGTCGAGGCCGCCCAGGTACATCCCCAGTAAGAATACCAGATGGGACAGTCCGTAGGTTATCGGACCACCCACTGCGATCAATAAAGGTTTTTTCAGATAGATTGATATCGCTCCCAACGCACTTATTGCAGGCCAACCGATCAGATAGCTGATACCGATGACCGATATTCCGGTAAAAACCCGGATTGACGGTCTTTTTTTAAATGCGCTTAAATTGGCTTTATCCTTTATCGCCGAACGGACATAGTTTGTTTCAACAATTCGTTTTATGATTTTCATCTTTAACCGAAGTTCAAGCATTCTCCAGGATATCAAGTACTCCCCTTCATTAATTGAGGCGGTTAAAACAGTGGGGATGGACCGATCAAATTGGGTTGAATTTTAAACCGCAAACATGTAGCATTTATCCGCCTCAGATAATAGCTCAAGCTTCGCACCCCAAATGGGGCACGGCGTCGCATCTGGTGTGGGGTAAATAAAATTTTTTGAAAAAACAATGAGACAGCCGTTGTGAAACGGAATCCATAAGCTAATCTCCGAGCACAGGCACGCGGTGATTTGGATTTTTGTGTAATATCATTTGCTTCTGTAATGCTAACTTTTAAAAGGTTTTGTGCCGTTGTCAAAATGCTCATCATCAATTTTTTCCAGAAAAATTTCTTTTTACCCTATGTCTGATGCGGCTTTCCTAAAAATATCGGATGTTGATATATTAGGATAAACTTCAACGATCAATCAAGAATTATGATGTGGGCCATTAATATCGGATCATCCCTGTGAAAAAAATAAAGTCAACTTCAATCAATTTTTATTTGCTAACCTTCGTACTTTTAGTAGCGGCGGCATTGTTCGCTGTCGGACTGTATAAGACAAAAATCGATACCGATATTGTCAGTTCTTTGCCGCAAGATGATCCTGTGATTTCAGATGGGCTTTATATAATTAAAAACCATCCGATTCAGAATCATCTGATTATCGATATTAGCCATCAAAAGAACGATTTAGACATTCTGGTGGAATGTGCCGAGTTTGTTGCAAAGAGACTGGAAGGAAGCGGACTATTTAAAAGCGTGGGCATGAAAGACGCTCAGAACCTTATTCCGGATTTACTCTTTCATATTTTAAATAATCTCCCTGTAATGTTTTCTGAAAACGAACTTAAAAATAAAATTGAACCGTTGATAGATGAAAAAAAAATTCAAAAAAAATTGACTGATATTCGCAACCGATTGTTAAACATAGAAAGCATCGGCCAGACCGAACTTATCCTGAACGATCCCCTGGGCCTCAAAGATCTGGTAATGGCCAAATTGGCCTATCTTTCACCATCGCAAAATGTTCGTATATATAAAAAACAGCTTATATCATCTGACGGTAAGCACCTGTTATTGATGGCCAACCCGATAACTTCGAGTACGGAAACCTCCTTTTCCCGTCAGGCAGCCGAACTGATTCGCACCGTATCGCTGGAAGTCAAACAAAAATATTCTAAAGCGGAATACAGGTTCATCTTAACGCCGGTCGGCGCATACCGTGTTGCTCTGGATAATGAACTTATTGCGAGAAAGGATGTTCGTAATGCGATCCTGTTTTCGACGATCGGCATCACATTGCTGCTCATTTTTGCCTTTCCAAGACCGTTTATCGGTCTGTTGTCTCTTTTGCCGGCCATTGCAGGCACGATGATCGCATTCTTCGTCTACTCTCTTTTCCATAAAACTGTTTCGCTTATGGTACTCGGTTTTGGAGGGGCAATCATATCGATATCTGTCGATCATGCCATTGCTTATCTTTTGTTCCTTGATCGGCCACATGCAACCTACGGCAGGGAGGCATCAAGAGAGATCCGTGCGGTTGGGCTCCTCGCTGTGCTGACAACCGCAGGTGCTTTTACAGCGCTAAATATCAGTGGTTTTCCGATCTTGAAACAACTGGGCCAGTTCACAGCCCTCGGTATTTCATTTTCTTTTATTTTCGTTCATACCGTTTTCCCTTCGATTTTTCCTGAAATGCCCCCGGCACGCCCGCGGGCTTTGGCGCTTCAAAATATGGTCAACAGGTTTGCGTTGACCGGCAAAACCGGCGCCCTTTGTGCCCTCATTTTTGCGCTCTTCATGCTTTTCTTTGCCAGGCCAAGATTCAATGTCAGCCTGAGTTCGATGAATACGGTCAGCAGTGAAACCGCGGCTGCAGAAAATCTGGTTTCAAATGTTTGGGGGAAGCTATCGAATAAAATATTTGTGATGAGCGAAGGCAAAAGCATCATTGAACTTCAGAAAAAAGGCGATCGTCTTTTGGCCATGCTGGACCAGGGAATTAATTCGGAGATTTTGTCCCCGGGCTTTATTCCTTCAATGATTTTTCCCGGGACAGACAGAAGGAGACAAAATTTTGCAGCGTGGCAAAATTTTTGGAATCGCGGCAGGGTTTCAACGCTAAAAAAAACAATAAAAACGGTTTCGGTCGATCTCGGGTTCACTGCAGATGCTTTCGACCCTTTTTATCAAATACTTAAACCGGGTTCTTATCTACCTGTAAATTCAGATATTCCTGAAAAATTTTTTAACCTGTTCGGTATTGTCCCGGACGCTAAGACGGATACATGGATACACGTTTCCAGTTTGACAACCGGTCCATCGTACAATTCCGAAGATTTTTTTACCAAATATAGATCGATCGGCAAACTGTTTGACCCGGCCTTTTTTTCGGAAAAGCTCGGAAAATTATTATTTTCAACCTTTTTGAAAATGCTAATCATCATAGGTGCGAGCATCACGGTTCTTCTCTTTATTTTCTTTTTCGATGCAGCATTAACCTTCATCTCCCTGCTTCCGGTTTTATTTGCCCTGGTAAGCACCCTGGGAACCCTGAAAATTATCGGGAAACCGCTGGATATACCCGGATTGATGCTGGCAATTGTTGTCCTGGGGATGGGAATTGATTATTCATTGTTTTTTGTCAGGTCATATCAGCGGTATGGCAATGCTTTTCATCCATCCTTTGGCCTTATCCGGTTGGCCGTTTTTCTGGCCTCAGCATCAACCATTATCGGATTTGGCGTTTTATGTTTAGCTGAACATTCACTTTTAAAAAGCGCTGGACTCATTTCACTGCTGGGTATCGGCTATTCGCTCATCGGTGCTTTTGTCATCCTGCCACCGATATTGAACCACCGTTTTCGAACACGCGAAGAAAATAACACCGATTGTGCAACTTATCGGGAAGGGGTTTTAAGACGGTACCGAAACATGGAAGCTTATCCCCGGTTATTTGCCTATTTTAAATTGCGTTTCGATCCGATGTTTTCAGAGCTGCCCCAAATTTTAGAATCTTACGCTGACATCGATACCATCATTGACATCGGATGCGGCTATGGGGTACCGGCCAGTTGGTTACTAGAGCAGTTTCCAAAAACAAAAATATATGGAATTGATCCGGACCGAAATAGGGTCAGGATAGCGGCGACCGCGCTTGGTGAAAAAGGTTCAATAAGTACCGGCTGCGCCCCGCATATCCCGCCGGTGCCGCAGCGGGTTGATCTGGCACTCATGTTGGACATCATACAATATCTAAATGAAGATGAGCTGAAAATGACACTGGAGAAGCTCTATAAAAAACTTCATAAAAATAGCCATCTGATTGTCAGGGCTCCCATATCGCCTAAAAGACGGTTCCCTCTGGTATGGTGGATGGAAAACTTTAAACTTAAACTTTCCGGAACGCGATCTTATTACCGATCAATCGAAAAAAATAAAATCATTTTCATGAAGGCCGGATTCAATGTTGAACGGACAGGGCCATCGGGGTCAAATGAAGAATTGGTCTGGTTTATCGTAAATACCGGATCTTGAGTTTTTTGTTTTTATGAATGCAATCGATTTAGAAAATTTCAGGATTTCGACAGGTGAAAAGGT
>CAZSON010000171.1:0-6295 GCA_964608375.1 uncultured Desulfobacter sp.
TTCCTTTTTCAATGGCTGAAAGTGTCTGGTAGTTTTTAAAACCTATTTTTTGAGCGGCCTGGGTAATGGAAAAACCGGCGGCTATTCTTGCAGCCATAATCCGTTCGCCCGGGATCGTTTCTTTCTTTTCTTTGGATATCATCATATCCTCACTCAAATATGATTATGTTATAGTTGAGATATTTTATTAAAAATTATATAAGAAATTCTTATTTCATTGTCAATCGCTAAATGAAGTTTTTCATTATTTCCTTAGGCTGAGTGAAGGGAAATTTTGAGAGGTTTTGGTACTGTCTTCACAGACCATATCCGCTGGAGTGGCAAACGGGGGTCATAGACCTAATTTTTTCCTTTTGTCAGTGCAAACATGAAGTCGGCATGAAATCTGCGGTTATATTTTCCCTTCACGCGCAATCAGGTACTTACAGCCTTTTTTTTAAAAAAACGCTTCCTGTGGACATCCCGTTAAGAAGTCGTCCCTGTTCGATCCGCTTTCAAAAGTTTTATCCGAAGCAGATCCAATGCGGTTTCAGCAAAAATAACCTTATTCATCGACCGTTTTCCAAAAGAAAAATTAAAACGTCGCCCCTCCAGACCGTCCGGCGCGGCAAGCCCGATGCAGATCGTCCCGACAGGCTTTGCTTTGCTCCCCCCATCGGGTCCGGCAATACCGCTTATAGAAAGGCCATAGGTTGCCCCGGCAACTCGGCGCACGCCTTTGGCCATCTGTTTTGCGGTCTCTTCATGTACGGCTCCGAACCGTTTAATGGTTTCGGGCAACACGCCGAGAACATCGATCTTTACGCTGTTCCAGTATGTCACACCCGAAAAAATAAAATAATCCGATGCACCCGGCGCATTGGTCAACCAATGGGCAACAAGACCTCCGGTACAGCTTTCTGCCACCGCAATGGAAGCTTTTTGCCTCCGTAGGAGGTCTCCGATAACAGATGCCATGGAACCGCCTGTAACCGAAATAACGCTTTTACCCATCCTTTCCAAAACCCAACCGGAAGTTTTGTTCAAAAGCTCCTTGAGCCTGATCGGATCATCGCCATAGGCGTAAAGTTTGATATGAATTTCCGGAAATTTTGCTCGAAAGCCCAACTTGATGTCTGGAAACTGTTCAGCCAGACCGGCAAGTCGTTCACCGGTCGCTGACTCAGTCAGTCCAAAGGTCGATATGGTATTCGTAAGGCATACTTTTCTTTTTCCGGGAAATTTATTGATAATAGGGATCACTTTCTCTGAGAGCATGATTCGCATTTCATCGGGCACCCCGGGAAGAAAGAAAAAGTAGCATTTATCTATTTTGAGCATAAACCCAGGTGCAGTGCCGACAGGATTATCCATACGGGTGGCACCTGTCGGCAACATGGCCTGCTTAATGTTCGAATCACTCATCTGACGATTTCGTTTTTTAAAAATATTTTTTATTGCCGAAAGGGCGGTCTGATCTAGATAGAGTTTAACCCCGACAGCTTTTGAAGCCGCCTCTGCCGTCAGATCGTCGGTGGTCGGTCCGAGCCCGCCGGTTACGACGCAAATATCAACCCGACGTCCGATTTCATTCAACACCGATACCAATATCTCAACATCATCTCCGACACTGCTGTGCCGTACGACCTTTACCCCGACTGTTTCCAGTTCCTGAGCAATATGAGCGCTGTTGCTATCAATTAAAACACCGGATCGGATTTCATCACCCGTGGCAAGAATCTCTGCAATCATAGCTGATAATTTTCCTAAACCTCTGTCTGAAAATTAACACTTCCGTCTGCCCGCATTCCAATAACCTTGAATTTTTACCGGTTTTCCAAAGGCGGCATGTCTAATTTAAACTCGTTCAAACCGATTACCTTTGCATACCCTGAGGACAATGCAGCCATAAATGATCCATGGACAGCCTCTGCCGAAAGCAACTGACCGGCGAACTTCAGGTCCCGGGTGGCGCAAGCATCATGGATGACGATACAATTAAACCCTAAATCAAAAGCGGCCCGAGTGGTCGCATCCACGCACATATGGCTCATCGCACCGCAAATTACCAACCGCTTGATTTCATCACGTTTCAGTTTGTCGAGAAGAGATGTTTCCCGGAAACTGTTCGCGTAATGTTTTTGTATCACCGTATCATCCGGAAGCGGTTTAACACGGTCGTTAATCTCAACACCGCTGGTATTGGGTGCAAAACAGAATGCATCTTCAGCTGTGGAAAGATGCTGGATATGAAATGTCGGCCATCGGTTGGCACGGAACAACCCGAGCAAATCTGCAGCCTTCTCGGCAGCCTCAGTTATCCCCTTTAGTTCCAAAGGGCCGCCTGGAAAATAGTCGTTTTGAATATCAATGAGTATTAATGCTGTTTTCATTTTTCAACTCCTTATTCGTAAAAGACCCAGCGCATCCGATCGGATGGGAAATACGCCGTTTCCAACCAAAGACGTGGTTAATACCCTTTTGCGGTTGGAAACACAAGCAAAATAGCTTTTCAGAACCTACATCCCCAACCAGCGAACAACCGGGACACGCTCAAAAACGGATTACGCTTCTGCTGCAGATTTCAAAATAGATTGAAGCAGTACATTTGCCCCAGCCTCACAATCTGTCCACGACGTATTTTCTACCTCTACGTGGCTTCTTCCACCGATACTAGGGACGAAAATCATTGCCGTGGGTGCAACCTGATTCATATAGCTCGCATCATGTCCTGCTCCGCTTACCATGCGGAGGGCAGGATAGCTGAGGTTTTTAGCAGCATCTATCACCCGTTGTACCAGTTGTGCATTAAACCGAGAATGCGCTACACGCCAGGTCTCTTCAATCCGAATCGGACACCCCCTTCTGTCGGCAATTTCTTTAAAACTATTGCGAAGACGATTCCAGACGTCGTGTGCCAACCGATCATCCCAGGCGCGAATATCCACCGTGAAATGTACTTTGTCGGGAATGATGTTGCGGGAATTGGGATAATTCTGAATTTCTCCAACGGTTGCTACAAAATCACCGTCTGTTTTTTCAGGGAGGGAATTGACCTGCAGGATCATCTCAGCGGCGGCACAAAGGGCATCGTGCCGGCCGACCATAGGTGTTGGCCCCACCTGATTCGCTTCCCCTCGAAGATAGATGTCGTACCAGTTAATACAAACAATCCCCTTTGGTGCACCGATAACCATTCCCTCTCGCTCAAGAACCGGACCCTGTTCGATGTGATATTCATAATAGGCATGGACAGGCCATTTCCGTGCAGGAACTCTCCCTCGATACCCAATCCGCTCCAGCTCGTCTACAAACACATACCCATTTCGATCGATTCTGCTGTAAACCCAGTCTCTTTGCAAGGCGCCGGCCCATACACCGGATCCGACCACTGCAGGAGCAAAACGTGATCCCTCCTCATTGGTCCAGTTGACAATCACGAGGGAGCGCATGGTTTCAATGCTGTTTTCGTCCATGGTCTGCAGCACTTCGAGTGAACCCATTACCCCTAAAATACCATCAAAGCGACCCCCCTTTGGCTGGGAATCAATATGGGAGCCACTCATCACAGGGGGGAGCGCATCGTTTTTTCCAACCCGTTTTCCAAAGATATTTCCCATCTCATCAATCCAGACTTCAAGATCGAGCTGCTCTAACCATTTGACAAAAAGATCCCTGGCCTGCTTATCGGTGTCTGTCAACGTCAGACGTTCTACGCCTCCCGCCGAAGTCGCACCTATTTTCGCCATCCTTTCCAGTTTCTTTCTCAGACGATCTCCATCGATCCTTAACCGTTTCGTATCCATAAATTTGCCCCTAAATTTTTTAACCCATTTGTCCAATACACTGATTTTCAGAAAATTGAAATATTTTCCAGGTCAGATCCTTCTTGACAGATTAATTTTAATTAATTATATATAAAGGTTTTTGGCATTATTTTCTCATTATCCTTGCTCTGGCATCATTCCAGGGCTTTAATATCCAGAAGGAGGCTAAATGAACAGATACGAAACATTCATTATTTCCGATCCCGACATTTCCACTGAAAAAAGAACTTCTTTATTCGAAAGAATCAACCAGCTAATCCCCCAAGAAAACGGATTCATAGTTGCTTTTGACGAATGGGGGATAAAAAAGCTCGCTTACGAAATCAAGAAAAAAGTTCGCGGTCATTATGTCCGTCTTGATTATTGCGGAACAGGTGCTCTTGTCAATGAGCTAGAACGATTTTCCAGGATAGACGACAGGATCTTGAAATATATGACGGTTCTGTTGGAAAAAGAGGCCGATATTGATCGCATCAGGGAAGAAATTGCCGCAGCAGAATCGGCTGCCGACCTAGTTGAAGCGCCTGAAACCGGGCCGACTGAAAAGCCTGAGATCGATCCGACTGAAGAATCTAAGAGCGTCCCGGTTGAAGAATCTGAAAAAAATCAAGATGACGAAGCCGATTCAGATCCCGTGCTGCTCGACGCCCCGGAATCAGAAACGATTGAGACTGAAAAAGTAATAACTGAAGAAAAGGACGAGGAGGAGTAAAATGGTTGCAGACTTTCGGAACAATCGAAGAAGACCCAATATCAGAAAAAAGATATATCATAGGAGAAAAGTCTGTCGATTCTGTGCGGACAGCAAGCTGATCATAAACTACAAAGACTCGAGGTCACTTCAATATTTTATAACAGAACGCGGAAAAATAATCCCTAGAAGGATTTCCGGAACCTGTGCGAAACATCAGCGTGCACTTACACGAGAAATCAAGCGGGCTCGAACAATAGCGCTGCTGCCTTATGTCGGGAGATTGGACTACAACTAGTCAGAAGTATAACTGATCGATAAAAACAGATGAAAGCATGGCGCCTCAAACAATGCAAAGAGAAATATCCAAAGATATCGCCAGCGGCATTGCCATAACCATTGTCATATTTGGCGTGACCGTCTATATGCCGATCATCGGTTTCTTTTGTTCTCTGCTGATTCCTTTGCCGGTTCTTTTCTATCGCTCAAAACTGGGTAGATCAACCGGCAGTATCATCCCCGTTGCATCGATCATGTTAATGATTGTTATTCTTGGCCGGGTATCGATTGACATTCTGTTTTTTGGTGAACTACTGCTCCTCGGTTTTGTTTTGAGCGAGTTGCTTGAAATGAATCTTTCAATTGAAAAAACGATCTGTTATGCTGTTTCTGCAGTATTATTGACCGGAATCTTCGGCTTGCTCCTCCACGGTAGTATAGCCCGAACCGGCATTCAGGCACTGATATCTGATTATGTGGCAAAAAACCTTCAACTAACGATGGCTCTATACAGAAACATGGGTGTATCTGAGGATAGCATCCATTTAATATCAAATTCTCTGGAAAACATTCTATACGTTCTCGTACGAATTTTTCCCTCACTGGTCATCGGTTCTACCCTCTTCGTTGCATGGGTGAACCTCCTGATCGCTAAACCGATTTTGACAGCCCGGAAGCTTTTTTTTCCTGATTTTGGCTCTCTTAACCTGTGGAAGGCACCGGAATTCCTTGTGTGGGGAGCCATCGGATGCGGTCTGACGCTTCTTCTACCGGCAAAAACCCTTAAAATACTGGGTCTTAACGGTCTGATCATTTTAATGACCGTCTATTTCTTTGGCGGTATTGCCATTGTGTCGTTTTATTTTGAAAAAAAAGGATTTTCCAGAATACTCAGACTTTTTTTATATACCCTTATCGCCTTGCAGCAGATCGTACTGTTCCTTATCATCGGCATTGGGTTTTTTGATACATGGCTGAATTTTCGAAGATTGGGTATAAAAAAAAGTAAGGAATAAACTTAAAAAACACAAACGTGAATCACATACGATAGAAAGATTTGGTGGAGGATCAAAATGAAAGTGATCTTAAAAGAGACAATCGATTCGCTGGGAATTATCGGGAACGAGGTAACCGTCGCAGACGGATATGCCCGTAACTATCTTTTACCTCAAAACAAGGCTGTGCTTGCCACACCTCAAAACCGTAAAATCCTGGAGCACGATAAAAAGAAATTCGAACTTCAAATCGCCAAAGAAAAAGAATTTGCCGAAAAGATGGCCGCGCGATTGGACGGTGTATCGTGCAAAATATCCGCAAAAGTGAGTGAAGGGGATCGCCTGTATGGTTCTGTCAAGATCCATGATATTATCAAGGCACTTGAAAAACAAGACATTAAAGTCGATAAAAGAATGGTTTTGCTCAGCGAACCGATCAAAAAGACCGGGAGCCAAAAAATCCCCATTCGCATTTATACCGATGTTGAGCCGCTAATTGAGGTTGAAGTCGTACCGGAGTAAAG
>CAZSON010000172.1:0-6132 GCA_964608375.1 uncultured Desulfobacter sp.
GGAAAACTACAGTGGAATCGGTTTCGTACATTTGATTTTAATCTCAGGTTGATAGGGTGAATCCAGACAGATGAATTTGGCATTGTTATTGGCTAAAAGCCCATTTTTGAGGACCATGATTTTGCACCAAATGCAAAAATTCGATAAGTTGTATGTATCAATATGGTATCTGCAATAATTTCTTAAAATTCTGCAACTTACATATCTCATATTATCACTTGTTCAAAGATATTTGGTTTTCCAGTAAGACTCTATAATCATTCCGAAGTGCCTCACCACCATGAAATTGAGATTAAGGATATACTGTAGCTTCGTTAGGAAGAAGCACCCTGGACATCTTGTTGCAAGATATCGGTTGGTCTGATCCGGGGGATGGGCGGGAAGATTCGTTTAGAAGCGGCTCATTTTTTTTTTAAACGCGAGGACATTGTATACGGTAGTGGAGCGTTTCAACCCCCTTAGAGGGATCTCACCCATTGGTGTGACGTCTACCAGTCCCTCAACTGCGCCATAAACCCGTTGACTGATGAGTATCTGCCCAGCTTCAGCGGTATCACAGAGTCGGGAAGCGAGGTTTGTGACGGTTCCAATTGCCGCATAGTCAAATCGCCCTTCAAATCCGATTTTACCCAAAGTTGCATACCCCTGGTCAATTCCAATGCCAAACCCTAATTGGTGACCGTGTTTCTGCCATCCAATGATCAATTGGGCCACTTCATTTCGCATGGCAACCGCCATCTTTACCGCCCGGCCCTCAGGATCTTCACATGGCAAAGGATCGTTAAAAAATACCATCAACCCATCACCCGCAAATCGTTCGAGTGTACCTTCAAACTTGAAAATGAGATCTCCCATTGCCGTATGATATTCACTCAGGACGGACATGACCTCTTCGGGTTCCCCGATTTCAGAAAAAGCTGTAAATCCTCGGAGATCGCAGAAAACGACGGTGATGAGTCGTCTGTGATTCTCCAGTACCTTTTCGTCGTCCGAAGATACGATTATCTCAGCCAGCTGGGGAGAGAGAAAGCGTTTTAATCGACCGATACGATCCAGTTCGGCGATCTGTTCCTCTACACGTTGTTCCAGCGTTTGGTTCCATTTTTCAAGCTGAATCGATTGTTCTTTAAGCTGGTTTGCTTGGTTCTGAACCGTATCGTGAAGATCTTTAATCCGCAGCATCGACTTCACACGGGCAATCAATGCGGCATGATCGATCGGTTTGGTCAAATAGTCGTCACTACCTGTTTCAAGACCAGCAACCATATCCTTTGAATCTGCTTTGGCAGTCACCATAATAATGGGTATAAAGGGTAAGGAAGTATCTTCTTTAAGAAGCCGACACACTTCTAAACCGTCTATCTTGGGCATCATAATGTCCAAAAGAATGAGATCCGGTTTCTGGTCTCTGGCCTTGTTTAACCCTTCTTCACCGTCTGTTGCGGTTATTACATCATATTTGTTGGCCAAGAGACGAGCCTCGAGGATGTCTAAATTAGCGGGGTTGTCGTCGACAATCAGAATTAATGGCGGGGTTCTCACAGCTTAACCTTTCAAGTGGATTGAGGAAGAAATTCACGGATTTTAGCAAGAAGATCACGCGGACTGAACGGTTTTGTAACATAAGCGTCACATCCAGCTTCAAATGCTTTTATATCATCTCCGCTGAGTGCGTAAGATGTGACCACAATGATTGGGATATTTTGAAGATCTGGATTGGACTTGATTCGCCGGGTAGCTTCGTATCCATCGATGCCGGGTAGCTGGATGTCCATCAAAATCAAATGGGGTTGACGAGTTTCGGCCATAGAGACTCCGTCCGTTCCTGTTACCGCTTCGACCACTTCAAATCCACTGTTTGTGAGAAGATCTCGTAGAATACGACGGTTATCTTCCTGGTCTTCGATCACTAAAATCGTTTTTTTCATGCTTGACCTTTTTGTTCCTCGACTCGAACCGGTAACATGAATCTAAAAATCGAACCTTTCCCGAGAGTAGATTCTACCCAGATACGCCCTCCATGCATTTCAACAATCTTTTTTGAAATTGATAACCCCAAACCAGTACCATCCTTTTTTCTGGTACTAGATCCATCAGCCTGGTGAAACTCTTTAAATATTTTTTTCTGATCATTTTCAGACAGGCCTGGTCCTGTATCGTGAACGGAGATCAGAAACGTTTCATTCGAAACGGTTAATTCTAACGTAACGAGCCCTTCTTCTGTAAATTTGAGGGCATTCCCAAGAAGGTTTAATATTACTTGAGCGATTCGTTGTTCATCCCCTTTAGCCGTCATCAGTTCGCTTGGGATTACACTTTTTATTTCGATATTCTTTTCTGTTGCTAACGCCTCAATCGAGGTCAACACCGTTTGAAGCAACTCCGCTATCGAATAATCATTTAGAGAAAGGTTAAGCCGGCCTGCTTCAATCTTGGACAGATCAAGAACATCATTGATCAGGCCGAGGAGATGACGTCCATTTTTTTCCAAGCGTTCAAGGACATCATGTATTTTTTCAGGTACATCACCATAAATATTGTCAAGGATCAGCTCTGTATATCCCAAAATGGCATTAAGGGGGGTTCTCAATTCATGGCTCATGTTGGCGAGGAATTGAGATTTGTGCTGGTTAGCGAGTTCGATTTCCTGCCCCTTTTCTTCGATTTCTCGAAAAAGTTGTGCGTTATGAATTGCAAGTACGGATTGTGCAGCAAAAGTCTGAAGTAAACCCACAATCGGGGGAGGAAATTCGCCGGCTTTTTTACGCCGGACGACAAGCCCGCCAATGAGTCCTTCTTTGTGTAAAAGAGGCAAAGCAAGTAATGCACGAAATCCCGCGCCTCTCATATAGGCAAGGGGGTAGTTTGGCACTTGATCGAGATCGGGCACTTGATCAGGAATTCTCAATTCAGCCGCCCGGCCAATTACGGTTGCATCCCCAACTCGAAGCTTCGATTTGCGCATTTCGTGAATGAAATCTTCGTTGATACCATAGTTTATTCGGGGTAAAAAGATCTGTTGGGATTCGTCAAATTCGTATATCGTCCCGGCATCGGCCTTTGAAAGCTGGACCGCGTGGCGAACAATGCTTGATAGCACCGTTTCCAAATCGAGGGTTGAGTTGACCGCCTGACTGATTTCGCCCAGAGCTTTGAGCTCTCCTACGGACTGAGCCAAGGCCTGGGTGCGAACAGCCACCTTCTCTTCAAGGGTTTGGCTGTATTTTTCAACCTCTTCTTTGCTTTGTCTCAGCTCTTCAAACAACTGTTTAATTGAACGGCGCATGGCATCCAGGTGCTGGGCAAGAATGCCGATTTCGTCATCGCTACCCTTATCAATAAAGGTATCCAAGTCACCATTGGCGATCAAAGAGGCGGATTCTTGTAATTTGAGAAGCGGACGAAAAATATATCTTTTGGTTATAAACAATGACGTCAACCAGATGGCAATAATGATAATGGCAGCTAATGCAGTAACGCCGTAAACCTGCAAAAGCGTTTGTTTTCTCAAACTTTCACGAGACATTACGATGAGAATGCGGCCGACTTTATCCTCCTCGAACTGGATATCAGACGATTGGAGTATGAATTGTGAGGATTTTGAAAATGATTCAAAATCCATTTCCTGATACGGTTTGCGCTTTCTTTCAGTAATTATCTGACTTTTCGCGGACGATTCTGTTTGTTCGGATAAACCCCAAAGCACTTTCACATAGACGATAGATTTATCCAAAAAAAGTGCTCTGACAAAATCATCTGCGACTTTTGTGTCCAAATTCCAAAGCGGTAAGGGTAGGCTTATCTGGGCCAGTTTTACCGCATTTTTTAGCCGGGTTTCCAGATCCTTTTCCATGATATTCATGTTGAGAAGAATTCCTACTGCAGCAAAAGCGACCAATAAAAGCGTAACAACACCGATAAAGGTATAGCTGAATCGACGGCTAATACTACCGGTTTGGTATGGATGAGTTGATGACGGCTTGGGTTTCATAAACGATTTGGCTACTCAACTTTCCATTTGGTGCGGATTTTTTCTAACGTGCCATCAGTTGACATCACCTGAAAGGCTTTTTGCCACTTTTGAACAATTAACTCCGAGGTTTGTTTGGAAAAAGCGATACCAATATCAAATTCGCGAAGGCTGAAAACTTCCTCAACTTCATTATAATCAACCCCCACTAAATCACACATTGTTTTTAATCCCGGCTGTTTATAGACCCATAAATCAATGCGACCCAGCAATAGCAATTCAACATTTTTTCGTTCGTCATGTGTTGAAACAATATTAGCAAATCCTTGGCCCTTTAAATAATTTTCTTTTGCATCACCCCTAATCGTTCCTATACGCTTGACTTTTTTAGCATCATCCAATGTGCTAATCTTTATTCCTGAACCTTTCTTAGCAACGAGTATATCTCTTTTCCGTGCTATCGGTCCAATCCATTTAAATTTGCTGTTTCTCTCTGCAGTACGGGTCATACCAAACAATACAATATTTTCTAGCTTTAATCCCATCTGATAGGCTCTTGCCCATGGATATATTTTTATAGGCTCATGCGATCCTACTCTTTTCTGAATTTCTTTAACCATTTCAACTGCTGGACCGATCAATTTGCCATCTTTTACATAATTCAGAGGGGGCAAATTTTCTGTCAGAATCTTAAGCTCTGATGAAAAGGCCGGTTGGCACACATATAAAAACAAAAATGCGGTCGCTAAAACCATCTTTTTCATAGCAGATTTGGCTGGGAAAGGATCAGGTAAATTTACTCAACGTTCCATTTATTACGAATATTGTCGATAGTTCCATCAGAAGACATTTCCTGAAATGCATTTTTCCACTTTTCTACGATAGCATCCGACGTTTTTTTCGAAAAGGCAATGCTAACATCAATTTCCCGGAGAGAATAGACCTCCACCACTTCGTTATAAGCAACACCGGCCAGCTCGCAAACAGTTTTTAATCCAGGTTTTTTATACGCCCATAAGTCTATACGCCCGAGAGCAAGTTTTTTAGCATTTTTTTGCTCGTCTGAAACGGATTCAAGATTCGAAAACCCGTGACTTTTAAGGAACCGCTCTCTTGTGTCTTCACGAAGCGTACCAATACGTTTGACTTTTTTTGCATCATCCAATGTGCTAATCTTTATTCCTGAACCTTTCTTAGCAACAAGAATATCTCTTTTTCTGGCCAGAGGACCCACCCATTTGAATATGCCGTCACGTGCCTTTGTATGGGTTGTCCCAAACAATACAACATTCTCTTCTTCTAAAGCCATTTTGTAAGCCCTTGCCCAGGGATAAACCTTGATTGCTGCATGAGATCCGACCCTTTTTTGAATTTCTTTAACTATTTCAACAGAAGGGCCAACCAGTGATCCATCTTTTAAGTAATTTAGGGGTGGCAGATTTTCGGTCAAAATGGTCAGTTCTGCCGAAAAAGCAGGGTAAATCGATCCCAAGAAAACTGAAACCACTATGATAAGCATAAGTTTCATGACAAATCTCCTTTCGATTCCCTAATTTATTTCCACAACAATTTTAAGCTATAATAATCATTTATACCATGAATTAGCATGAGGTCAAATGTAAACAGATGGATTGGTCAAAGGATGCATTAAACTATATCCGGAAAAATGCCAATTAGAATGTGGATAACAACCGTTCTCACGGTGTGAAGACCTATTGTTGTCGAATGCCCGTAGGAATCCACGCCCAGTCCTCACAAATTCAAAACAAAATTGCAGATCCATACCTTCAAAATATCCAGCCTGCTAAAACCTGTGATATCACATACGCGATCGGGCCAGGGGAACGTGAAGAATGCGCTATAAATCTTCCCTGTTGAGGTGGTTTCGATATTTGTGATATCAACATCTAAGGATCTGTTGTAAAGAAATTTTTCACATGTCGGTCCAGTCTAATTCCAGAGCTTGGGCGAAAAAAAGAAATGACATGTCATCTCATTTCAAAAACGATATCCGGATGTCATGACAGTGTTAGATCTTGAAAAAATGTTTTCCCCTGATGCTGCTGTGGATCTTTATTCAGAACCAAAAACCTGGTCCTCTAGACCAGGTCAGAGCTAATCGGCTTTGCCTTTAATTAATACGAAGTGTCAAGTGATCTAAA
>CAZSON010000173.1:0-6091 GCA_964608375.1 uncultured Desulfobacter sp.
GAAAAAATACCGGCGGACGCGAAAAAATTTACCCTCACCGGACACACGCAAAAGGGTTGGATCTTGGGGGAGGTGAAGGCATATGACGTCATTTCCCTTAGGGTTTCACCACCTCTTCTTGAAAAACCTGCCATTCATGTACAAAAGGGCGATCGGGTGGTTCTGAAACTGAAAAGCAGCGATGTTGTACACGGTTTTAGCTTAAAAGACTTCGGTGTAATCGTATCCCAAGGCATCCAACCGGGCAAGACCGTGTTGGTATCGTTTATTGCCGATAAAACAGGGACCTTTATCTTTTCATGCAATGCCATTTGCGGTCAAAACCATGAGAACATGCAGGGTACCCTGATCGTCAATGCCTGATTCAATCCCTGCCGATGCCAAAACGCTTAAAAAGAAGAAAAAAAATGAATAGACGCAAAACCGTATGGTTTGCCGTTCCGTGTTTGATGGTTCTGATGGCTGCTATCTATCTTTGGACCACATACGGGCTGGCCCAGACGGCATCAGAAAAAAGCAGCAAGCGACGTATTTGGGGCCGGGTCATTTCCGAGTATGGTCCTGTACAAAGCGCGCGCGTCCGGGTAGCCGGTGATCAATCGTTTACCATTACCGACCAGCGGGGTCGATTTGAGATCGAAACCGGCGATTACCCGGCCAAAAGCCTAAAAGTGACCGCCGGCAAAGAGGGCTGGTTTAATAACGCTGTTGTGAGCTATCCTGTGGGCGAGACCCGGGATATATTCTTAAACCCGATACCAAGGGGAGACCGTCCCGGGTATCGGTTCATTTCTCCGACCATATGCGCTCGATGTCATAACAAACTGGCCCGCTATTGGGACCGGTCGAAAATGGCCCACACTACCTCTAACCCTAAAGTGCTCGATATGTACAATGGAACCGACGCCTCCGGCGGCAAAGGGGTCAGTCCGGGTTACAAGTTAGACAATCCACAAAATGACGGCAACTGCATCAGTTGCCACGCGCCATCAACCGCTGTTTCAAATTCGGGAGTTAAAAATTTAAACGATGCTCTGTGGTCGCCCCGGGCAGAATGGGACGGGATCAGCTGTGATTATTGTCACAAGGTGAGAAAGATCATTAAGAAAAAAAGCAGACCCAGCCGTATGGCGCCGATTATGAAACGTTTAACCCCGACAAGGGGAAATACGATCCTGATCTTGGGTCCCTATGACGATGTGGTCAACCCGGTCATGGCAGCCTCTTACAGTCCGCTTTTTGACAAGGGACGTTTTTGTTCCACCTGCCACAGCCACTTTAAGAAGCTGCCTTCAGGCGCTGTTTGGGATCGAAACCGGGTTTACACCGATTCGGAGTGGAACGGATTCGGTTTGAACAACAATACCGAGCTTCCGATCCAAACGACCTATCAGGAGTGGAAACAGTGGCAGGGGCAACTGGCTGCCGATGACGTCAACAAAGGAAAGAGATGCCAGGACTGCCACATGAGCTGGCGCAAGGATATGCTGCCCTATGATAATTTCGTTGTGGAAGGGAGCGCTCGTAATATGTGGGGTACCAAGCGTTCACCCCGCAACATCCGGCCCCATCATTTTGAAGGAGCCACAATAACACAGCTCAAGACAGCTCTTGCCATGGAAGTAGAGGGTGAAATCGTTGATAACACCCTGAAACTTAAAATGTTCATTACCAATACTAACGGCGGCCACTGGGTCCCCACCGGCGAGACCATGCGGAGCGTGATGCTGCTGGTGAGTGCAGCTGATTCCATCGGCAAACCCCTAAAAATGACCAAGGGATCCCGGCTACCGGACTGGGCCGGAACAGGGGAGGTGGCCAAGGATAATTATGCAGGATCACCTGGAGCGGTTTTTGCCCGTGTGCTTCAGGATGACAACAAAAACCTGCATGTACCCTTTTGGAAGGCAACGTCGATCGCTATGGATACCCGCATCCGACCCAAAAAGACGGTAACGCTCGAATTCGAATTCGCACTCGAAGATCCTGAGGATGAACCCACAGCCGAGGCCAAACTCATTTATCGGCCGGTTACCAAATCTTTGGCGCAGCTTAAAAAATGGAAAGTGGAAGATATCTTAATCACCAGCAGTGTCTGGTAGCAAATTGGAGGCTAAAGCAAGAATTGAAGTACTATTCAAATATAAAAATACTGGTCATCGGGTTATTGCTGTTGGCCTTCCCCATCGTGGCGGTGGCCGGGAACATCACGGGGGCCATAAAGGTGAAGGGCCTGCGTTCACCGGCAAACATCCTGGTATATATGACCAAAACACCGGCAGCTGAGGTCGATCTTTCCAACGCTCGATTTATTATGGATCAAAGAAATCTTACCTTTTTCCCCCATATTTTGCCGGTTCCGGTGGGTGCAACCGTTTCGTTCCCCAACAATGATAAGGTGGATCATAATGTGTTTTCGCTTTCCCGGACCAAAAAGTTCAGTCTGGGCAGCTACAAACCCGGTGAAATTAAAACTGTTCGGTTTGACAAACCGGGCATTGTCGAGCTTCGCTGTGACGTGCATGCCGAAATGCTCGCCTATATCATGGTCATGAAAAATCCCTATTTTGCCGTAACCGATGCCAAAGGGCGGTTTGAAATTCCGGATCTCAATTTACTGGAACAAGCCGGTATCCGAGGCATCACGAACATTCCACCCGGCAAACACTTTATCAAGACCTGGCATGAAAAGCTGAAAACCAAAAGGAAGGCGGTGACGCTTTCCGATGATGACACAGTTGCCATCGAGTTGAATCTTTTCCGGGGTTCACCGAGCGTATTGTATAAATAACCATGTTAGCCGACATCTCAATAATTTTGGCATTTACCGCAGGTCTTGTCTCATTTTTATCCCCTTGCGTACTGCCCCTCGTTCCCGGATATATATCTTTCATATCAGGGGTCTCCCTTAGGGGTCTGGAGACGGAAAATGATCACGTCCTATTTTTGAACCGGAAACACCTGATCGTGATGATCAATGCCATGTTTTTCATTTTAGGATTTTCCACGGTCTTTGTCTTCCTCGGCGCTTCGGCCACATGGATTGGGACGATGCTGACATCAAAACTAGGGTTTTTTACCAAACTGTCCGGCCTTGTCATCATTTTTTTCGGGATTTTAAAGATGGGCCTCATCCGTCCGCAGTTTTTGTTAAGAGATTTTAAAATTCCGATTAAGACTGAGAAAAGCGGGTTTGTCGGCGCCCTGATGCTGGGAGCTGCATTCTCTTTTGGCTGGACCCCCTGCATCGGTCCTGTGCTGGGAAGCATTTTAACCTTTGCGGGGACCATGGGTCAGGTGGATCAGGGTGTTCGCATGTTGCTGGTCTATTCCCTGGGACTGGGAATTCCGTTTTTTCTAACCGCCCTGGGGGTTCAGTATTTTTTTAGGTTTTTTAACCGTATCAAAAAATACATGGGGCTTATCGAAAAAACCAGCGGTTTGGTCCTGGTGGCCATGGGTGTATTGATCTTTACCAATTCCCTGACGCTGATTCAGGCCTATTTACCGTTCTTAAACCGATTTGCTTTGTGATAAACCGATTGGCGCGAGGATCAATGCACTTTAGATTCAAAACGTTATTTAAATTGATGATCCGTGTTTCTGGTTTTAAGGGCAAAATCGTATTCATAAATTTCTGGGCCACCTGGTGCCCGAACTGCCGGGTTGAAATGCCGTATGAATTCAAATCAGAAAAAAACCTCCTTACTGATCATTTTATGTCTGCTGGTCGCCCTGGCAATCCCTTTGTCAATCCGGCTGTTGCCGCTTCCGCGGCGCACCCACCGGATCGATCTTGAAGCCGCCAGATACGGTTATTCCCCGGCAAGAATAACTGTGAACCGGGGCGATTCCGTTATCTTCAAACCGACGTCCAAAGATGTGACTCACGGGTTTTATCTGGACGGGTACCCGGTGGAATTTGTCATCAAACAGCAGGGAATTGCGTATCAGAAATACACCTGGGAAGATGAAAAGGGAAATCTCAAAACCGACTGGGACAAGGTATCGGAAGTCGAATTTGTGGCCGATAAGGCCGGCAAATATACTTTCCGCTGTACTCAGGTTTGCGGAAACCTGCACCCCTTTATGACCGGGGAGTTGATTGTACGGCCCAACAGCCTTTATCATGTTGCCGTTTCTTTATCGATATGGATCGTCATGAGTTTGCTGTTGTGGTTTCGACAAGACTTGAAACCACAACAGCGCAGAGGTAAAAAAATCAACCTGCTGGAGTCGATTCCGGGCCTGAAATGGATGATCAAACGACGCAGTCTGCAGTTTTTGCTTCTGCTGCCCGGATTCATTATCTTTTACCTCTTTATCCTCAGCAGCCTCTGGGGGAGTCCGGTGGGAAATCGCAACATTACAATTATTATCGTATGGATCCTGTGGTGGTTTGCACTGAAAGCTATTTTTGTTCCATTGGGCGGAAGGCTCTGGTGCATGATCTGCCCTCTCCCTGCACCCGCCGAATGGATCAGCCGCCGTAGCCTGACCGCCGTCCGATTCATTCAAAAGCCGTTTAGGGGTCTCCACCACCGTTTCATCGGCCTTCAAAAAGATTGGCCGAAAAAAATCCGCAACATGTGGCTCCAGAACATCATCTTTATGCTGATGATATCCTTTGGCATCATCTTGATCACCCGCCCCGTGGCTACGGCGATTCTCTTCCTGTTCATTCTGTTGACGACCCTGGTTTTGGCCTTCATTTTTCGACACCGGGTATTTTGCCTGTATCTTTGCCCGGTGGGCGGATTTTTGGGCAATTACTCCATGGCTTCCGCTACCGCTGTGCGGGCGATCGATCCGGATGTTTGCCGCAGACATAAGGATAAATGCTGCCGAGTGGGCGCACCCGGCGGGTGGGCCTGCCCTTGGAATGAGTATGTGGGTCGCATGGATCGCAACAACTACTGCGGATTCTGTACCGAATGCATCAAAAGCTGCCCGAAAGATAATGTCGGCGTTTTTTTGCGGCCTTTCGGATCGGATCGGATGCTAAAAGGCTATGATGAGATGTATAATGTGATCATCATGCTGGTGGTCGCGATCGCCTTCAGTATCACCATGTTGGGCCCCTGGGGGATAATCAAGGATGCGGCCAATGTCACCGAAAGTCGGCAAATACTCTCTTTTCTCGTTTATCTGGCTGCGATTTGGGGATCGGCCTTAGGGGTATTCCCATTGCTTTTTAAGCTGACGTCCAGAGCAGCCCGGCACATGGCTGGCGCAATGGTAAGCGACAAAGAGCTGACCCTGCAGCTCTCCTACATATTGATCCCGGTAGGTATTTTTGCATGGATTGCCTTCAGTCTGCCGTCCATAATGGTGAATTATAGCTATATCCTCACGGTCTTTTCCGACCCACTGGGGCTGGGCTGGAACCTTTTTGGAACCGCCGACACACCTTTCAGGCCGTTTTTTCCCGATTGGATTCCGATGATTCAGGGATCAATTCTGCTGATCGGACTCTATTTAGGCGTCAGCCGGACCTATCTGGGGTTAAAACATATCATTCGGAATCCTTCAGATAGAATGAAGGCACTCGTTCCCCCCTCCCTGTTTGCCCTTTTGGTCGTTAACGTCCTGCTGAGACTCTATATGGGTTAAACTGAATCCTTTTTACCCACCCGGATGGGCAGTCGGAAGTGAAGCTGGCTACTTATTACCCGTTTTTCACTGTATCCCAGTGATAAAAAAATGCTTCACGGTCATTAATAGCAATTAATTTTGTAATTACGGATGGTTATAATCATATCCGACAATGTGGCATGATACTTGCTTAATAATAAAATCAGGTAATAACCGATAATAGAAATCAGGAGGTATCACCATGGAAAAAACAATATCATCTGAAATGTATATCGATCCGGTCTGTTTGATGAAGATCGATCCCGGCAAGAAAGACATTTGTTCGACTTACCAGATGCGCACCTATTATTTCTGTGCAGAACCGTGTCGGAAAACATTTGAATCAAACCCAGACAAATATCTTGGAAAAAGACAACCCAAGCGTAAAGGGCTGTGGGGACGATACCTGGACCGTCTTGCCAAAGCCACCGGCGGCAAACCGATGAGCTGTCATTGA
>CAZSON010000174.1:0-6056 GCA_964608375.1 uncultured Desulfobacter sp.
GGGATGTTATCATAGCCTCTAACCAAAACCTCCCTGGGTTTAACACCGTCTGAAGGTCCCACGACCCCTTCTCTCTCCATCATCTCGATAATACGGGCTGCTCGATTGTATCCGATACGTAAATGACGCTGGATCATCGATATCGACGCTTGGCGTGTCTTGGTTACTAGCGCAATCGCATCATCATAGCGTTCATCGTGTTCTTCATCCTTCGATTTTATCTTTTCATCCGGGGGCAGCTTGGTGATTTCCCTGTCGTACTCCGGCGGTTTCTGACCTTTTAAGAATTCCGATATCCTAGCCAGCTCCACCTCTGATATGTAAGCGCCATGAATTCGCTGAAGTTTAGCGGTCCCTGGAGGAAGAAAAAGCATGTCTCCGCTTCCCAGAAGATTTTCCGCGCCATTGGCATCAATGATTGTCCTTGAATCGGTCTTTGATGATACCTGAAAGCTTAGGCGGGTAGGAAAATTCGCTTTGATAACACCGGTGAGTATATCCACTGAAGGCCTCTGTGTCGCAATGATTAAATGGATGCCGGCAGCTCTCGCCATTTGGGCAAGACGTGTCAAGGCAAACTCGACATCTCGCGAAGCCACCATCATCAGATCAGCCAGTTCATCAATAACAATGACAATGTACGGCAATAAAATTGGAGAAGTCTCCCCACCGGTCTCCTTTTTTTCTTTTTCGATCTTTTGATTATACTGGGTTATGTTTTTTGCTTTCTTTTCAGAAAGCATTTCGTACCTTTTTTCCATTTCCCGTACAGCCCAGAAAAGAGCATTGGTTGCTTTTCTGGCATCTGTCACCACCGGCGAAATGAGGTGGGGTATCCCATCATAAATCGAGAGCTCTATGCGTTTTGGATCGATCAAAATGAGCTTAACCTCATCAGGTGTCGACTTGAACAACATACTGCAAATCATTGCATTTAAGGCCACGCTCTTACCGGTCCCCGTTGCGCCGGCGATCAATAAATGGGGCATGCTGTCCAGGTTTGCTACAAATGGTTCTCCAACAATATTCTTGCCCAGACAGATCGTCAATTTCGATTTGGATTTTTTAAAAGCCCCGGAAACAACGATCTCCTTGAATTTTACAGTTTCTCTGTTCGCATTCGGAATTTCAATTCCAATCACCGCCTTTCCGGGGATCGGAGCCACGATCCGGATACTGATTGAACGTAGGGCGAGCGCAAGATCGTCCGTAAGATTAACAATTTTATTGATCTTTACGCCCGGAGCAGGCTCATATTCAAAAGTAGTTATGACAGGCCCCGGTGATACGGCTACAACCTTTCCCTCTACTCCAAAATCATCGAGTTTCTTTTCAAGCAGCTTCGATTGCACGCGCAAGTTTTCATTATCGGCTTGAGAAAGCCGATCAGGTGGATCATCCAATAAATTTGCTGATGGCGCCTGAAATCCTGCTTCAGATCGCATGAATTCGAACACTTCCTGCCTCGGCGCCGGAACAATCTTGATCGGTTTTCTTTTTTGCCCCTTTATTTCCACCTCTTGTTTTTTTTTGAAAGTTCTCTCTTTTTTTCTCTCGATCCTTTTGGCTTTTTCTCTTCTTTCTTTCCACTTGGCAAAGAGTGTCTTTAGATAATTCGCCACCCGGTCTATAATCTGCCAGATACGTTTTGAAAATGTTATCAGAGAAAGCCTTGTAGCCAGAATAAAACCGACAATCCAAATAAGTACCAAAAAAATAAACCCGCCGGTTGTGTTAGAATATTTAACAAAAAATGTTTTAAGGGGAAGGCCGATGATTCCGCCGGAAGAAAAACGTTCTCCAAAAATGAAGAAATGGTTCTGTTTAAATGTCAGAAGACTTCCAGTTGTTATAATCAGGATTAGACCACCTGAAATTGTTAAAATAGCTGCTCTGCCCGGTTGATTTCCAAAAAAATGGATGCTCATCAGGAGGAGCAAGACCGGAATCCAAAAGGCCCCAAGCCCAAATAGCCCAATCAGAATACCGGATATGTAACTACCGAACAAACCGAACAAATTGTGGATATCGCCGATCGCTTTTGCATTATTAATGGAAGGGTCATCTATACTGAATGATAGCAGACTGACCAGTGTAAAAATGACAAGGAAAAATAAAAAAATACCGAGAATTTCTTTTCGCATATTATCTCATAAGCCTCTGGAATCGGTTATACTTCCAATATAAAGGGGAGTATAACCGGGTATCTCCTTATGGAAAAATCAAAATAATTTTTCAAAGTGGTTCGAATTTTTGATCGAATTTTATCGATTCGATCCGGAACATTCGGTTTAATATCTTCCACAATCTTCAATATAGCGCTTTTCGCGTCTTCCAAAAGATCTCCAGATTGGGTTTCAAACACAAAACCGCGTGAAACGATTTCAGGACCGTACACAACCATACCCGTTTCTTCATCCAATGCCATGTTTATCACCACCAGGCCATCTTCTGAGAGAAGGCGTCTCTCCTTGAGAATACTCCTTCCCACATCTCCGATCCCTTTTCCGTCAACCAGGAGTCGCCCTGTTGTAACACGGCCTTTGATCCCGCCTCCGTTTTCATCGAATTCAATAACCTGTCCGTTTTCAGCAAGAAGAATCCTTTCCCTTGGGATTCCGAGCTGTTCGGCCAGATGGGCGTGTAGCACCAGGTGTCGGTATTCCCCATGAATCGGAATGAAATACCTGGGCTTTGTCAAATGGATCATCAATTTCAATTCTTCGCGGAAAGCATGACCTGATACGTGAATTTCCGATATTTTTTCATATATGACTTCCGCCCCTTGCCTATATAGCTTGTTTATAATATTTCCAATCGCTCTTTCGTTTCCCGGAATGAACCTTGAGGAGAGGATAACCGTATCGTTTTTTTTAATCTTAATTTGCTTATGTGTGCCGGCTGCCATCCGGGCAAGAGATGACATCGGTTCACCCTGGCTCCCCGTTGTTATCATTACGATCTTATCGTCTGGATAATCGTTCACCTGGGCAATATCAATTTCCATCTCTCCAGGGACATTGATGTACCCGAGATCTCTTGCAATATTGACACTGGTCTGTATGCTCCTCCCATCGAAGGCAACCTTTCTGCCCCTGTTGATTGCAATGTCCGCAATCTGTTGAATCCGGTTGATATTTGAGGCAAAAAGAGCGACAATTATGCGCCCCTTACTCTCTGATATTATACGTGAAATTGTTTCTCCAATCTGTTTGGAAGAAACTGTGTACCCTTCTTTTTCCACATTTGTCGAATCCGATAAGAGGGCCAGCACCCCGTCCTCACCGCATCGCGCAAATCCATTTACATCCGTAATCATGCCTCCCGTGGATGTATGGTTAATTTTAAAATCTCCGGTGTGAACTATAAGTCCATACGGGGTCTTTATGGCGATACCGACGCCGTCAATTACACTGTGGCCGACGCGAATAAATTTAAGCTCGAAAGGACCGATCTGCAGTTTATCCCGGGGTGAGATTTCATGGAATACGGTTGAAGAAAGAAGGTTGTGCTCTTTAAGTTTATGTCTAACAACCCCCAGTGTAAAAGAGGTCCCGAAGACAGGTGCATTGGTCTCTTTGAGCAGATATGGAATCGCTCCGATATGATCTTCGTGCGCATGGGTTAATACGATTCCCGAAATCTTTGACCTGTTTTGTCGGATATAATCCATATTCGGAATGACATAATCGACACCCAGCATGTAGTCTTCAGGGAACATGAGGCCTGCGTCGATGATAAACAAGGTGTCTCCGTATTCAGCGATCATCATATTCATCCCTATCTCACCCAGACCGCCAAGGGGTATAATTTTGAGCATTATCGCTGTTTCCCTCTCTCCTGTTCAAACGACCGACAAATGGCTTGACCGACTTTTTCCATAAGATCGTCTTTGGTTCTGCGTGTGTAATCTGAAGTTTCGATCGGCCTTAAAATTTCAATTACCACACTTCCAGGTTTGATTCGAAGCCCTTTCTTTGACATGATTGACCATGTTCCATGAATGACAACTGGAACAACCGGAACTCCGGCATCTACCGCAAGTGCAAAACCTCCCTTTTTAAAAGGTCTGATGTCGCCATCCCGGCTTCGAGTTCCTTCTGGGAAGATTAAAACAGACGCGCCGTTTCGAATCTTTCTTGCCGCTTCTTTCAGACTTTTAAAAGCGGACTTGCGATTTGAACGGTCGATACTGATATAACCCGCCCTTTTCATAGAATAACCAAAAATAGGAATCTTGAAAAGCTCTGCTTTTGCAAGCCATCTAAACTGGACATTAAGATAGGCCAAAAGTACCGGAATATCAAAATTGCTCTGATGATTCGGCATATAGATATAGGATCTGTCAGGATCTATGTTGGAATAACCGATAACCGACACCCTGATTCGACTGGCAAATAGTATGGATCTTGCCCATAATTTCGCAAGGTTATGGGTAAAATTTTCCTTACGAATGATGAAAGATGCGAGTATTACCGTAATGCCCCAAAAAAAAGTGACGAGTACGGTCCATACGATTATAAAAATGGTCTGTATCATCATAAATTTTAGATTGCTGATTCTCTGTGAAAAGAATAACAATTTTAAAATATCACAGTTTTCGCTCATGCGCAATATGTATGTAGAGACCTTGATTACCTGAACAAACTATACTATACTAAGGTTCTATGCTTTTAAAAGAGGTCGGTGAATTCGGATTTATAAAAAAAATCAGCCGCGGCTGTTTAATTCGCCCCCAAAATATTTTGAAATCCATTGGTGACGATGCTGCCGCATTTTTCGTGAATCCCGGCGATGTCACCCTGGTCACCACGGATCTGCTGATCGACCGGGTCCATTTCTTAAGGGACAGAACATCTGGATTTAATCTGGGATATAAATCCCTGTCGGTAAATTTAAGCGATATTGCGGCCATGGGGGGGGTTGCCAGAGAGGCATTTGTCAGTATTGCCATTCCCGGGGATTGTGAGATTGACTACCTTGACAAGGTATATAGGGGGATGAAAAGCCTCGCCGGTGAATGTGGCGTGAATATCCTTGGGGGCGATACAACCAGCTCCAAGGTCGATCTTGTTATTAACATTACGGTTATCGGATCGGTCTTGGAAAAAGAAATGCTTTGCCGAAATGGAGCCCGGCATGGTGACACTATTTTTTTAACTGGATTTTTAGGCGACAGTCAAGCAGGGTTGCATCTTCTATTAGAAAACACTCCGGAAGCCTCAAAGGGATTAGAGGAGTTGATCAATGCTCATACCCTGCCAAAACCGTTTCTGAGGGAGGGTCAATTTCTTGCGCGCCAAAGATGCGTTCACGCTGCGATCGATATCAGTGATGGGTTGGGTTCAGATCTTGGGCATATAATTGAACAAAGCAATGTTGGTGCCCGTATCTATCACGAAAAAATTCCTGTTTCAAAAAATCTGGCAAAATTTTGTGCCCATTTCCGCCTTGATCCCTTTAATTACGCCTTTGCCGGTGGTGAAGATTATGTCTTGTTGTGTACCGTGCCTTCGGATGAGGCAAAACGGCTCGCCAAAAATTACAGTAAAAAATTCAATCAACCCCTCTATCCAATCGGTAAGATTACCGACTCGGGGAAAATAGAACTTGTCCAGGCAAATGGCCAAATCAGGGAGGTTGAGCCTTCAGGGTGGGATCACTTTAAAACAGTGAACAAAAGCGAATGACGGGCAATATCGTTTTTTCGTCCATCGATCGGTTGCCACCCAGTCAAAAAATCGGTTATATCTGAAATTCCCCCGGTACCGTGCGAAATTGAGGGACCAGGGGAATAAAAGGTTATATTTCGATTAGGTCTCCTCAACGGTAATTGCACCCGGTTCACAAACCTCAACACAACTTTCGCAACCCAGGCATTCGTCAGCATTTACCGGAGAAGATTTTCCGTCTTCCATTTCAAATACTTCAACAGGGCAAACGTCTACGCACTCTTCACAGCCTTCACATTTTTCTTTATCAACTGTAACATCAAAAGCCATTTAAAAAGCCTCCTTTCATTATAAAATTATGTCATAAAAATACACTCATCATTG
>CAZSON010000175.1:0-6044 GCA_964608375.1 uncultured Desulfobacter sp.
AAATATCATAAATCATTTTTAAAAAACAGAATATTTCCCTTATCGATTCAGATGGACAACCCGGTCGTACGATCGGAACGTCCCTTGACATTTTTTCGGTTTTTGTGGGACGATGGAACGACGGGATAGATAAAGGTAAGCGTTTCGCTCTTCTGTCGATAATGAATCACTCCCGGGGTGACCGTATAATATGAAACAGACACAGCCCATTGAAACACCGTTTATTACGCTCCAAGACATCACCATCAGGGTGAGGGACGGGTTCATCCTTGCGCATACCTGCTGGGAAATTAAGACCCATCAGCACTGGGCGATCCTCGGTCCAAACGGTGCAGGAAAATCGGTTCTGGTGCGAGCCCTTGCAGGTGAGCTGCCTGTGGTTCGTGGAAATATAATCCACCATCATGGAGGACTTTCCAAAGCGTCCATCGGCTATGTTTCCTTTGAACGCCACCGGCGGGTAATCGATCAGGATGAGGCCCGGGATGATTCCCGATTTTTCAGCGGGAATCTGGCGCAGATCACCACTGCCCGGCAGGTTATTCTTTCCGGCAATCATCTCAAATCGTTTAGCCAAAAAGGTTTAAATCAGATGGCAGACCGCCTGCAGGTCCGCGACCTACTTGATCGAGGGATTCGTTTTCTTTCCACCGGAGAGATGAGAAAGGTTTTGACGGTAAAGGCTCTCATGAATCGTCCCCGGCTTTTGATCCTGGACGAACCTTTTGACGGGATGGATATCGATTCATCTGCCCGGTTGACCAAATCCATCAATAATCTGATGAACGGTAATATGCAGATAATGCTGGTCACCCATCGGTTTGAAGAAATTCCATCTAATATTTCTCATGTGCTTTGCCTCGACAATGGGAAAGTGATCATGCAGGGAAAGCGGGAAAATATACTGAGCAGCGTGTCACATTTATACAAGGGGAGCCTGAAACAAAAAAGGGCCTTTTTGACGCCGAAGCACTTTCAAAAGCAGGAAAAAACACCAGTAGATCAACAAAAAACTCTGATTTTTATGAAAAGAGTCACCGTAAAATACGGAAAAACGGCGGTCTTGAACAATTTGAGCTGGACCGTGAAACAGGGAGAAAACTGGGCGATTTTGGGGCCGAACGGCGCAGGCAAGAGTACCCTTTTGAGTTTAATAACAGGAGATAACCCCCAGGCGTATGCCAATGAGATTTACCTATTTGGCAGACGCAGAGGATCGGGTGAAACGATTTGGGAGATCAAGAAACTGATCGGTGTTGTTTCTTCGTCATTTCAAATCCGATACCGAAAACCATTATCTGCTTTTGATGTGATGCTTTCCGGTTTTTATGATTCTGTGGGGCTTTATCACGGCTGTACCCCCGCTCAAAGAAGAATCGTTGAGGAGTTGACAGGGACGCTTTGCATTGAAGATTTGGCCGACAGGGTTTTTGATCAGCTCTCTTACGGGGAACAGCGGATGGTGTTGCTGGCCAGATCGATGGTAAAATCCCCTATTATTCTAATATTAGATGAGCCTTGCGAAGGCCTCGATCGGATGAACCGGGAACAGATGCTGGGTTTGTTTGATTTGATTGGAACTAAAACCCAAACCCAACTGCTCTATGTTACCCATCATCCGAAAGAAATTCCACCATGCATCACCCATGTTTTACAATTAAAAAAAGAGCAGCCGGTCGGTTTGTTGCCTCTTTGATGATTTTCCAGGGCCATCACCCTCCTGATTGACAAAATTTTTCAGTTCTGTCAAAACTACCTCGGAAAAAATATTATGAGGAATCAGATGAAATGAAAAAAATACTTCCAAAGGGATTTCAGGCTTCCGGGGTTGCCTCAGGCATCAAGAAGAATGGTAAAAAAGATTTGGGGCTTATTTTTTCACAAGCGCCTGCCCATGTGGCCGCTGTTTTTACTAAAAACAGGGTCAAAGCAGCCCCTGTCCTTTTAGACAAAGAGCGGATAGGGCGAGGTGTCTGCCGGGCGATCGTTGTCAACAGCGGCAATGCCAACTGCTGTACGGGGGATCAAGGGATACGCGATGCAAAAGTGATGGCAGCCTCCATAGCATCCGGTCTGGGCCTATCCGAAGAGCTGGTGTTGGTTTCATCAACCGGGGTCATCGGAGAGCCGATGCCGATAGACACAATAGAGGCGGCAGTTCCGGGCCTTATCGAATTGTTGAGCACCGACGGTGTTTTAAATTTTGCCCGATCGATTATGACAACCGATACGTTGCCGAAAGTGGTCATCCGACAGGGACAATTGGATGAAAAAACGTTCACCGTAACCGGGGTCGCCAAGGGGGCCGGGATGATCCGGCCGGATATGGCCACCATGTTATGTTTTATCTGCACCGATGCTGAAGTCGCGCCTGATCTGCTTCAGAATATCCTTTTTGCTGAAACCGAACAATCTTTTAACCGTATCACGATTGATGGGGATACCAGTACGAATGACATGGTTCTGATGATGGCAAACGGGTTATCAAATACAAAAATCGAGACTCCAAAGCAAAAAAAGTATTTCCGCCGCGTATTGAATGATACCATGATCAGCCTGGCAAAGGAGTTGGTCAAAGATGGTGAAGGGGCAACAAAGTTTATCGAGATAATAGTAAAAGGCGCTACGTCCGAGCATGACGCCCACCAAATCGCCGATACGGTTGCTAATTCAAGTCTGGTAAAAACCGCATTTTTTGGCGAAGATGCCAACTGGGGAAGAATTATTGCGGCGGTGGGAAGAGCGGGCGTCCCGATAGAACCGGCAATGATCGATACCTATGTTGACAATGTCATGATGGTTCAAAAAGGTTTGGGGTGTGGCAAAGTCGCTGAAATAGCCGTGACAGATATACTAAAAAAAAGTGAGTTTTCCATATCAATTGATTTACACATGGGCAATTGTCAAGCCACCGTATTCACATGTGATTTTTCTATCGACTATGTCAGGATCAATGCGGATTACAGATCATAGTCGGTATTTCCCTTCGGTTGCTCTGCATACATTAATTAATTGAGGCCAAATAATGCCGCTGCTTCGTTTGCAGAAATTTCTTTCTTCCGCAGGGGTCTGTTCAAGACGGCAGGGAGAGGAGTACATTAAAAAAGGATGGGTCAAGGTTAACGGTGAAGTGGTTAGCAAACTCGGTACAAAAATTGATCCAGCCCTCGATCGGATCGAAATTGACAGCAAGCTTATAAAAGCGATGCAGAATAGGGTATATATCGTTCTGAACAAACCAAAAGGTTATGTAACAAGTTGCAAACAGCCGGAAGATAAAATAGTTCTAGACCTGATTGATATTCCAGAACGAATTTTTCCGGTCGGCCGCCTGGACAAGTCGTCTACCGGGCTTTTGATTTTAACGAACGATGGTCTGCTCCATCACAGTATTTCGCACCCATCCCATGATCACGAAAAAGAATATGAAGTTGTTCTAACAAAACCGATAACAAGCGGGGCCCTAAAGAAAATGGAAAAAGGACTCCCGATGATGGGCACAAAAACACGATCGACCAAGATTGATAAAATTTCTCCGACCTGTTTTAGAATTGTACTCAGAGAGGGCAAAAACAAACAAATCCGGCGAATGGTCAGAAAAGTCGGAAATCGGGTCAGCCGGTTAAAACGAATTAGAATTTCAAACATCAGACTCGGAACACTTGCTGAAGGGCAATGGCGCTATCTTACAGAAAAGGAAAAAAAAGAATTAATCAATATGTTGTAAATTAGTAGGGCATCAGCATATTTCATCTCCCGTGCATCCAGTCCGATAATTTTAATGCTTTTAATTTGACTTTATGATAATTAATTTGGGCTAAGCAATCCCTTATTTTGTATAAAAACAGGGGCAGCTCATAAAATAAAAAAAATTCCCCATCGATGGATGTTTTCTGTAACTCGCTACAGGAGGCTTTATATTTTGGGGCTGCCGGCAGGGGAGTAAAAAATGGTAACTGTAGAATCTTTGACCACACAAAAAGACAAGATTGCTGTAATCGGGTTGGGGTATGTCGGCCTTCCGTTAGCCATACAGCTTTCAAAGCATTTCGAAACTGTAGGATACGATCTTAAATCAGAGAGAATTGAGGAGCTTAAATCCGGCTGTGACCGCACCCTAGAAGTTTCCGAGAAATATCTCCGAAGTGCCGATATTTCTTTTTCAAACAATCCGGCCGTTTTATCCGAATGCAAACTTATCATCGTTGCCGTTCCGACACCGATTGATCAATATTTAATTCCGGATTTAACTCCGCTTCGCAGTGCATCCAGTACGGTGGGAAAATATATGCAAAACGGGTCGTGCGTTGTCTATGAATCTACCGTTTACCCGGGTGCAACCGAAGAAGTCTGTGTGCCGATTTTAGAACAGAAATCAGGATTCAAACTGGGTGTCGATTTCGTGGTGGGTTACTCCCCTGAACGCATCAACCCCGGAGACAAACTGCATGAACTGAGTAATAATATAAAAATTATTTCAGGATCCGACCCAAAAACAGTCGAATTTCTCTCTAAAGTCTATGGTAAAGTGGTAAAGGCCGGAATCCATCAGACATCTTCCATCAAGGTAGCCGAGGCAGCCAAGGTCATTGAAAACACCCAGAGAGATTTAAACATTGCCCTGATGAATGAACTCGCCATGATTTTCGATAAAATGGGGATCGATACGAGGGCGGTTCTTGATGCGGCTGCAACCAAATGGAACTTTCTCGCTTTTATGCCGGGTCTTGTTGGGGGACACTGCATCGGCGTCGATCCGTATTATTTAACCTATAAGGCGGAATCGATAGGATACCATCCGGAAATGATCCTTGCCGGACGCAGGATAAATGACCGTATGGGGAAATACATTGCCGAAAAGGTTGTCAAACTTCTCATCGGAGAAGGAAGCCTGGTTAGGGGTTCAAAGGTGGTTGTTCTGGGATTAACTTTCAAAGAAGATGTTCCGGATCTCAGAAACAGCAAAGTAGTGAATATGATAGATGAACTAAAAGATTACGGAATTGAAGTGCTCGTTCATGATCCCCTGGCAGATGCTGATGAGGCGAAAAACTATTATAATCTTACACTGCAGGATTTGGACAGCCTTTACGGTGCTGATGCGGTTATTGTGGCGGTGATTCATCAACTATACAAAAAAATGGGACTTTCAAATATCGCAAAATTATGTTCAAATCATCGCCCCCTGGTGATAGATATAAAAGGAGCTTTTAGCCCCCCAGATGAAAATAGCCCGGACATGACATACTGGAGACTTTAGAGGCGATGAAGGGGCGAACAAACCAAAACCGGTGATAGCCTCTTTAAGAGCCAAATCGCAAAGTAGAAAGAGTGAAATAAAATGACACTTGAGGAAGCTATAAAGACTGCTATTGAATATGAAACTAAAATCCGCGATCTTTACAAAGAAGCGGTAACGGTTGTTGCCGATCCGCTCGGGAAAAAAGCCCTTCAGATGCTGCAAGAGGATGAACAGAACCATTTGGACTATCTCATGGACAGGCTCCAGAGATGGAAAAAGACCGGCAAACTGGTTCTTGAAAAACTGGAGACAATAATTCCCTCAAGAGAAATGATCACCCTTGAAGTGGAAAAACTTGCCAGAAAAATGCCCGAGGAAGACAGGGGCGACGAAAAACAGCTGTTGAGCAAGGCGCTTAAAGTTGAAATTGAAACCAGCCGTTTTTATCAGAAAATGGTGGACGAAATACCCGGGGAAGGGAGACGGATGTTTGCGCGTTTCCTGGAGATCGAAGATGGACATATTGCCACGGTTCGCGCAGAGCTGGACTATTTAAGTCATACCGGGTACTGGTTCGATTTTCAGGAGTTCGACCTGGAATATTAATAACTCAAGATTGACAGTCTCATAAAAAGCCATTTGCGAACGACTTTATAAAGTATCACATTATCCCATGTAATAGGTCTTACATGCTGCAGTAGTAACAAATCGATGCCGGCTCCTTCCGGATCACATTCAACCACCACCCCTAAAAAGGGTGGCTTGAATGGTGACCCTGAGAGGGTCTTTGACAAAACAATTC
>CAZSON010000176.1:0-6041 GCA_964608375.1 uncultured Desulfobacter sp.
TTGAAATTCTTAACGTAACAGCTATCAAAACACTTTATCCCAAAATGCTCAAAGTCGTTCGCAAATGACTTTTTACGAGATCGTCAAACTTATAGGGTAAATGTAAGTGGGAAAGGTAAAGCTAAAGGAACATATCATCAGACGGGATTGGTGCAAAGGATGTGGCATATGTGTTGAATTTTGTCCCACGGCCGTTCTTGAACTCGATGAGACGGACCGGGCGGTTGCGGTCCGCCTAAAGGATTGTATTTGCTGCAAACTCTGTGAAAACAGATGCCCGGACCTTGCCATCGAAGTCCTTACAACAGGGTCAGACCATGAATGAAAATGTTAAATTTATTCAAGGCAACGAGGCATGTGTAGAGGCAGCGCTTTATGCAGGACTCGATTTTTTTGCCGGATACCCCATTACCCCTTCAACCGAAATCGCCGAGCACCTCGCCCAAAGGCTTCCTCAAATTGGTGGTAAATTCCTCCAGATGGAAGATGAAATAGCGTCCATTTGCGCTATCGTAGGGGCATCTCTGACCGGCCATAAAGTCATGACGGCAACGAGCGGCCCCGGTTTTTCCCTGATGCAGGAAGCACTAGGCTACGCAATTATGGCGGAAATTCCCTGCGTGATTGTCAACGTTCAGCGGGGTGGTCCATCCACCGGTCTGCCAACCCATGCCAGCCAGGGGGACGTGTGTCAGACAAAATGGGGGACCCATGGGGATCATGCAATCATCACGTTGACGGCGTCAAACCATCAGGATGTATTTGCAATGACGGTCGATGCCTTTAATTTTGCGGAAACTTACCGGACACCGGTCATTCTCCTCTTTGATGAAGTGGTGGGACACATGCGGGAGCGGTTGATTTTGCCCAAAAAAGGGGAGATTCAACTGGTGCAACGGTTGCGGACATCTGTGGCGGGGGGCGTCGATTATCACCCCTATCTCCCGAGGGAAGACGGCCGTCTACCGATGTCTGATTTCGGCGGGGTGCACCGTTACAACGTGACCGGTCTGTTTCACGATATGTGGGGATTTCCATCCGATAATCCCAGAATCGTGCACGATCTTCTCCACCATTTGGTGGATAAAATAAATAACAATGTACATCAGATCGCAAGGTTGAAAGAGTGCTACCTGGAAGATGCCACGACCATCCTGATCTCTTACGGATCTGCGGCTCGAAGTGCTCTGCATGTGGTGGAAAAGGGTCGGTTGAGAGGAGAACGGCTCGGGTTGCTGGAACTTCAGACCCTGTGGCCGTTCCCCGATGGACTTATTCGTGAAAAATGCGTCAATGCTCAATATGTCGTTGTTGTGGAAATGAATATGGGTCAGATATTCCGGGAGGTCAAGATGGCTGTCGATCAACCGGAGAAGGTTTTTTTGGCCAACAGGATTGACGGGGTTTTTATTGCACCGGTGGACATCAGAAATCTTCTGAGGCTTATCCAGGGAAAGGGAGTCTGACAGATGGCGGTCAAAGATTACATCAGAGAGCGATATTTTCCTCACCTGTGGTGCTCGGGATGTGGTCATGGAATTGTTTTGGGCAGTCTCCTTCGGGCTGTTCAACAACTGGGATTGAGCAAAAATGATATTGTCATGGTATCGGGCATCGGTTGTTCATCACGGATTTCAGGATATGTTGATTTTCATACCCTCCATACCCTCCACGGCCGTGCCCTGGCGTTCGCCACGGGTGTCAAAATGGGCCTTCCGGAATTAAATATCATTGTTCCGATGGGTGACGGGGATGCACTTGCCATCGGCGGAAACCATTTTATACATTCAGCTCGTCGCAATATTGATCTCACAGCGATTGTTATGAACAACCGTATCTACGGGATGACAGGGGGGCAGTTTTCTCCTCTGTCCGGTTACGGAACCAAAGCTACCACCGCACCCTATTTTAATATCGATCATGATTTTGACGTGGTGGGGTTGGCAACGGCTGCCGGGGCGTCTTTTGTGGCCCGGACAACTACCTACCATGAGAAACAGCTCACCAATATTATAAAAAAGGCAATACAACATGTTGGATTTTCAGTTGTCGAGGTTTTAAGCCAATGCCCCACCTATTTTGGAAGGAAAAATGACCTGGGAAGTGCCGTTGATATGATGAAGCTTTACAAAGAGAGTACCACCCCGAGGGGATCCAAGGCCAAGAGAGAAAATCCGGATCTGATTGAACGGGGGATTTTTGTTCAGAAGGAAATGCCGGAATACTGCAGCGAATATAATAAAATCATCGAAAAAGCGATGAAAGGGCATTAGCCATGGAAAAATGCAGGATGCTCTTTTCGGGGTCAGGTGGTCAGGGCGTCATTACAGCCGGCATTATACTGGCAGAGGCGGCTGTGCTTCATGAAAACCTGATCGCCGTTCAGTCTCAGACCTATGGTCCCAGGGCCAGAGGCGGAGCGACTCGCTGCGATGTCATCATCTCAGATTCAGAGATACATTACCCCAAGGTCTTCCAGCCGAATATACTGGTATGTCTGACCCAGGAGGCTTACGATACATTCCATCCGATTATTCGACCCGGAGGACTTTTGGTGATTGACGCCGGTTTTGTTAAGCCAAAAAAAAGCGTGGACGCCCGGCAAAAAGCGCTTCCGATGTACCGGTCGGTGATGCAAGAAATCGGAAGACCGATCGTGTTCAATATTTGTATGCTCGGGGTTGTGTTGGGCCTGATCGATCTGGTCAAACCGCAATCGGTTATGAAGGTCCTCGAAGCCCGAATACCCCGAACCTTTCTCGAAATAAATCGAAAGGCACTTCACCTGGGTAAGGAATTGGCAGCGGATAATCAAAACTGAGCAACTTGAGTGATAAGCTTATACATCCCCACCTTTGCGAACCGGCAGGGATATATATTCACATCCCTTTTTGCAAAAAAAAGTGCCGATATTGTGATTTTTATTCCATAACCGGCCTCTCTCTTGTGCCATCATTTGTCCGGGCATTGATGCAGGAGATGGACATGGTGTGCAAGGCGCCCCTTTCGTTCGACACCCTTTATCTTGGTGGTGGAACCCCTTCTCTCCTTAAAGCGGAAGTGATCGACTCTATCATTGCAGCTGCCCGCAACCGGTTTAAGTTCCTTAAAGCTGCAGAAATCACCGTGGAAGTCAATCCGGGAACCGTGACGTTTGACCAGTTGAAAACGTACCATCGGGCAGGCGCCAATCGAATAAATATCGGGGTGCAATCGTTTGACCAATCAAATCTCGATTTTTTAGGTCGGATACATACCGCAGATGATGCGATTTATGTTTTAAATGCGTCGAGAAAGGCCGGGTTTGAAAATATCGGCCTCGATCTTATTTACGGTATTCCGGGACAAACAGCGACTTCCTGGCTTGCTGATCTGGTTAAGGCGGTTGAATTCTCACCTGAACATCTCGCCTGTTATATACTCACTTATGAACCAAAAACTCCTCTGTTTTTAGCCAGGGAAAAAGGGAGATTTAATCCTCTTTCTGAAAAAATTGTCGTTGATCTATTTGAAACCACTCACACATTCTTAACGACAAACGGTTATGAACAGTACGAAATATCAAACTTTGCAAAAAATACGATAGGGCATAACGGTCTCAGAAGGTCGAGACATAACCAAAAATACTGGTCCGGTGTCCCTTATCTCGGACTGGGACCGGCTGCTCATTCGTTTTTTAGTTCCGAGCGTCAGTGGAACCACCGGTCGGTCAGAAGATATATCAAAGATCTAAATAGCGGCGCACTTCCGATCGAAGGGAAAGAGGTATTAACCCGGAGCCAGCGCATGATTGAGGCATTTTATCTGGGGCTCAGGCGAAAAAACGGAATCAATTTCGAATCTTTCAATCAAGCATTCAGGGTCGATTTTAAACAGGTGTTTGAAGACGTAATAACCGATCTGGAAGAAAAAGAATTGATCAAGACCGATCAAAACCACTTTGCACTTTCTCAAAAGGGAATGTTATTTCTTGACAGCATCACCGAAATGTTTATCACGCATCCGGTTAAACCCCACCCTCCTTCAGCGCCCTCGACCCGGCTCTAAGTTTTCGAATATCGCCGATCCGTATGGTCACATTCTTTGAATCAAAATATTCGATTAGCGGGATGACATATTTTCGAGAAATACCTGTCATCTCTTTGAATTGAGGTGTTGTAATTTCTCCTCGGGATTTGAGAAAATCGACCAAGCGAGCCTTCAGACGATTTACGGCAGCTGCATGAAAAAAAAGATTTTCTTTTACCTTAATCAGTTCTCCTTCGTTTACCAGCAGGATCAGGATATCGTTTGCCCTTTTGCTATCAATATCAAGTGTTTTTGCAAGCTCTTTAAAATAGGGCGGGGTAAGCCCGCTTTTCTGATAGACATCCAATAACTTTTTTCGAACACTCGCTTGGTCCGCCGCCAGCGCTACCGTGTGTGAAGCAAGGCGGACAGACTCTTCCTCCTGTAAAATGAGTTCTTGCTTTTCCATCTGGTGAAGCATCTGGTTGAAAAGTTTCGAACCGGGGAGAGATGGAAATTTGGATTTGAGTTCTTCTTTTGGCATTCCCGGTTTGAGTGGATGGATACGGTGGTATCTTTTCAACTGTTCTGAAGTTTCTCTTTTCAGTTTCTCAAAGATTTTTCCGGCAATGAATATTTGATTCTCTTTGTCTGACAGGATGAGTTCTCTTTTGGAAAGAAGAGTTTGAAAAATTTGATGAAGGCTTTTTTCATTCATATTCGTCATCAGCAGCAGATCGGAAAATGAAACACCGGCATAACCGGATTCTTCCATGTGGTAAAGAATCATTTCTTTGGGTGCATCGCTGAAAATATTTTTCAGTCCATTAATAATTTCCGGTTTAAAGCGTTTGTGCTTTTGGGGAATGGGGTTTAAAATGCGACCGCCCGCGACTGTTCGAACGGGAGAATAACTTCGAACAACAAACCGGTCATCCTTTACCGTTGCGATGGGCGCGTCGAGTCGGATCTGTACGAGCGCTGTGGCGCCCGGAAGAAGTTCATCGTTTTCAAGGAGAATCAGGTTCCCCATTACCTCAGTGGTTCCGGTATGAAGCCTGACACGTGTTCGGTTTTTGATCGATTTTTCGTTGCTGCTTAAAAAATGAAACGATACATCGAGCATATAACTTGATTTTAGAGCGCCTGGACGGGATATCACTTCACCACGATTCACAGCGCTCTTTTCGATCCCCTGGAAATTAATGGCGGTTCGCATCCCGGCAACCGCTTCATCAACGCTCTGGTTATGGACCTGAATTCCACGCACTTTTGAAGTGGTTTGAGTCGGATACATCATAATGGTGTCACCCACCTGAACATGCCCTGAGGTTATGGTTCCTGTGATGACGGTTCCAAATCCCTTCATACTGAAAACACGATCAATCGGAAGCCGGAACAGGCTTGACTGCGGGCGAGAGGGAATTTTAGCGCCCAGTGCTTCAAGCGATTGAATAAATTCCGGTAGCCCCTGGCCGGTCGAAGATGATACCGGAATGATCGGTGAATTATCAAGAAATGTGCCGCGCGTAAACTCTTTGATATCTTCGGTTACCAGCTCGCGCCATTCTTTTTCAACCAGATCGATTTTGCTGAGGACGATAAGCCCGTGTTCAATGTTTAAAAGTGTGCATATTTCCATGTGCTCCCTGGTCTGGGGCATCACGCCTTCGTCGGCGGCAATTACCAGAGCAACCATGTCGATCCCGGTTGCGCCTGCGACCATGTTTTTTACAAATTTTTCATGGCCTGGCACATCGACAATTCCAAGATGTTGACCGTTGGGAAGCACCACAGAGGCAAATCCGAGCTCAATGGTGATGCCACGAAGTTTTTCTTCCTTCAGCCGGTCGGTATCTATGCCGGTCACTGCCTTAATTAAGCTGGTTTTGCCATGATCAATATGGCCGGCGGTTCCAAGGATAAGTGTTTTCATGGGAAATCTTTTCTTTTATAAGCTCGATTTTTTTTGCGAAACGGTCACTATTATATAATAATTATATTACAAGCGTGCACGGGGTCAATAACCCTTT
>CAZSON010000177.1:0-1711 GCA_964608375.1 uncultured Desulfobacter sp.
GTTTAAAAAGGGTATACTTGGACCCTGATGATTTGATGACCGATGATCAGTATAGGAGGCACAATGAAAATAAAAAACGGGGCGGAATATATAGAGAGTTTGCGAAAAGTTAAACCCAGAATTTATTTTAAAGGAAAGAGGATCAAAGATGTCACCCGGCATCCGGCAACCGCACCCCATGTCCGGGCTGCGGCAATGACCTATACACTTGCCGGTAAAGAGAAATACGCTGATCTGGCCACGGCCACTTCCCATTTAACAGGCCGAAAAATCAGCCGTTTTACCCATGTTCACCAGAATGTCGAAGATCTTATAAAAAAGATAAAGCTTCTCCGGGTTCTCGGACAAAAAACCGGAACCTGTTTTCAACGATGTGTCGGGCTTGACGGCATCAATGCGGTCTATTCGGTGGCATACGAAATAGACGAAAAGTACGGTACCGACTACCTGGAACGGTTGAAGAAATGGATGATCCATATCCAGGATGAGAACCTGATGGTCGTCGGCGCGATGACCGATCCCAAAGGCGACCGTTCAAAGGGCCCGTCCGATCAACCGGACCCGGATCAATATGTGCACATAGTCGATCGCCGAAGTGACGGGATCGTCATCCGGGGGGCCAAGCTCCATATGACCGGTGCGGTAAATTCCCACGAGATACTGGTCATGCCGACAACGGCGCTAAATGAGCAATCCAGAGACTACGCGGTCGTTTGCGCTATTCCGATCGATGATCCCGGCATCACTCTTATTTTCGGTCGTCAGGCCGGTGATGACAGGCGCGATCAGCTGGAGCGGATTGACGTGGGCAAACCCCGGTTCGGTGTGGTAGGTGGGGAAGCGGTAATTGCATTTGAAGATGTTTTTGTCCCGACCGAACGCGTCTTTATGGATGGCGAGGTCGATTTTACAGGATCTTTGGTTTACCGTTTTGCGGCGCACCACCGGGCCAATTATGGTGCATGTAAAACCGGACTGATGGATGTGCTGACCGGTGCGGTCAGCTACCTTGCGCAGATACAGGGGACCGCCAAAGGTTCCCACATCAAAGACAAGGTCACGGAGATGATCCATCTCTCTGAAACCCTTTACAGTTCTTCCATCGCCTGCTCGGCTGAGGGGCTTCCAACGCCGTCGGGCGCTTATCTGGTTGATACCATGCTGGCCAATGTCTGCAAACAGAACGTGACCCGGTTCCACTTTGAGGTATCGCGACTCGCAACGGATATCGCCGGTGGATTTCTTGCTACCATGCCTAGTGAACACGATTTGAAAAGTGAAGATGTGGGATACCTGGTGAAAAAATACTTCTCAGGTGTTTCCGGAATTCCGGTGGAAGAACGGATCAAGATTGGAAGGCTGATAGAGGCGATGACCGGCGGCACTGCTATGGTTGAATCGATGCACGGTGCGGGTTCACCCCAGGCACAACGCATTATGATTTTCAGGGAGGGAAAACTGGCTGAAAAGATAAAACTTGCCAAGGCACTGGTGGGAATCCCTTCAAAAAAAGCGGAAATAAAGGATTTCAATTGATAAATAAAACCAAGACCGAAGTGAAAAAGCGAAAAACGATCCAGACCGATAGCGAGGTGCTTTCTTCTGATTTTATCCGAAGCATTGTCTCCCGAGATGTTGAGGCAAAAAAAAATCAGGGCCGGGTTCATACGCGATTTCCGCCTGAACCGAACGGGTATCTGCATATCGGTCA
>CAZSON010000177.1:1811-6027 GCA_964608375.1 uncultured Desulfobacter sp.
TCGATCTGTTCGAACGGATGCGTGGGGGAGAGTTTGCGGATGGCGCACATGTCCTTCGGGCCAAAATTGATATGGCCGCTCCAAATTTGCTCATGCGGGATCCAACTCTCTATCGAATTCGACGGGTTTCTCATCACCGCACCGGCGATCAATGGTGCATCTATCCGATGTACGATTTCACTCACTGCCTTTCAGATTCCATTGAAGGGATCACACACTCTGTATGCACGTTGGAATTTGAAAATAATCATCCGCTGTATGATTGGGTGTTGGACGAATCGGATGTCGATTGCCACCCCCAGCAGATCGAATTCGCCCGGTTGAATCTCAGCTATAATGTTTTGAGCAAGCGGAAGCTGGTGGAACTGGTGACCGGGGGATTTGTTACCGGATGGGACGATCCGAGGATGCCCACAATTTCGGGTCTCCGGAGACGGGGTTACACACCCGGATCGATCCGAAGCTTTTGCGAGCGTATCGGTGTGGCCAAACGGGACAGCATGGTCGATCTTGCGCTTTTGGAGTACTGTATCCGGGAAGATTTAAACAAGAGCTCCCCCAGGGTGATGAGTGTGCTCCATCCGCTTCGAGTAATCATAGATAACTATCCAAAGGACCAGGTGGAATACTTAAATGCCGTAAATAACCCGGAAGACCTTGCTATGGGAAGCCGGAAAGTTCCATTTTCACGGGTGTTGTACGTTGAAAGGGACGATTTTCAGGAAATCCCTCAAAAAAAGTTCTTTCGACTGGCCCCTGGGCGTGAAGTGAGATTAAGGTACGCATATTTTATCAAATGCGTGCGGACGGTTAAGGACGAACAAACCGGGGAGGTGGTTGAACTGCACTGTACCTATGATCCAAAAACAAAAGGAGGGGATTCTCCGGACGGCCGAAAGGTCAGGGCGACACTGCATTGGGTTTCAGCTCCACACGCTGTTGCGGTGGAAGTTCGATTGTATGACCGTCTCTTTTTGAGGCCAAACCCCGAAGCGAAAAAAGACGGTACGGATTTCAAAACCTATCTGAATCCCGACTCTCTCAAGACCGTGATGTCCTGCCGTGTGGAGCCGTCCCTGTCCGGCGCACCCCCTGGCAGCCGGTTCCAGTTTGAGCGTCTCGGTTATTTCTGTGTCGATCCTGTCGATTCTTCCGATGAAAAGCTTGTGTTCAACCGGACCGTGACCTTGCGGGATCAGTGGGCGAAAATCCAGAAGGCGCAGCAACACCGGTAGGGGATAGTGCGAGAAGTATTTATTTGCCCTTAAAAACCAGCTTGCCTCCCTGGTATCCTGCCATAAACGCTGCAGCAAGCATCAGAAAGCAGAGCAAGAGGAAACCCCATCGCGTCATTGACGCTTCCTCCATCACCGAAGGGTCGAAGATCTGCCAGATGACCAGTATTAATGATGATAACAGTACCACCGATCCGCAAATCATTTTTATCACAAATCGATAGCTTAGCTTGCCTTTATATCGGTTTTGCCAATCGATGTAACCCGTAAACAGCACAATCGGCATGGCAATCAGAACAACCCGCATGTTGTAAAAAGCCGCTCTGGCCAGCGGGTTGAAGTGGAAGAGTTGCGCCAGTACAATAAAGATTACCGAAACCGGCAGAAGGCCATTGGGGATGTGAACGAAAATGGGGTGAACATGATGCCTGGAAATTTGATCGGTCAGATAATTGTAACCTCGCAAAAAATAGGAGATATGATCAGCAGGGCCGGCTTTAGCTTTCTTGATATTATCAGACACAGGTTCTTCTATTACCGGTATTACCGGCATTTCAACAAACTTGCTTCGATCCGATCCACAGACAGGGCATTTCTCCGGAGGCTCTTCACCGGTATGTATATAGCCACAGACCGTACATCGCCATTTTTTCATTATTTCCCCTTAGCTATTGAAACCAGTTAAGTCATTCCGCAACCGTTACATACTCCTCGTACTCGGTAGGCCCTTCCTGATAGATTTCCAGCATCGCCTCCAGCTGATGTCGTTCTGTGCTTTCTTTCCAGGCAAACCAGTTTTCAATGCGTGCCCAGGCGACTAAAAGCACCGTTTTTTTGGGGTTATTATGCTCATGTAGAGTCTCACCGGTAATAAATCCTTGCTGATTTCTTGCCTGAATACGCAGTTCGTTGAGCAGGCCGAAAATCTCTTCTGTTTGGCCCTCCAAAAACTGTCTCTTTATTAAAATCTTGGCAGCCATAACGATCTCCTTTAAAATAGGTTTTGATATGAGCTACATTAAATAGCGGTCAATTCGCCATCATAAAACTCCATAAAATACCCGCGCATATCGCAGATCCGATTACACCGGATGAGTTGCAGGCCATGGCATGCATCAGGAGATAATTGTGCCGATCCTCGCGCTGTCCCATCAAATGGACCTCCCGTGCCGAACCAGGAACGGCGGATACACCGGCCGCACCGAGCAAAGGGTTAATTTTTCCCTTTAGGATGAGATTCATGAACTTGGCAAATAGAATACCTGAAGCTGTGGCAAGACTGAAGGCGAAAGCGCCGAGAAAAAATATTCCCACCGATTTTGGAGTCAGAAACACGTCGCCTTGCGTGCTGGCGCCAACGGTTACTCCGACCAGAATTGTTGCCGTATCGATAATGGAAGTGCGGGCGGTTTGTGCTAATCGTTCGGTCACGCCGCACTCCTTCAGAAAGTTGCCAAAAAAGAACATTCCCAGCAGCGGAATTGAAGCTGGCGCCAGAAAACAGGAAAGCAATAATGCAACGGCAGGAAAAATAATACGTTCTTTCTTGGGAACTTTTCGAAGTTCCGGCATTCTAATCAGTCGCTCTTTGCGTGTGGTCAACAACCGCATGATCGGCGGTTGAATAATCGGTATCAGCGCCATATAGGAGTAGGCAGCAATTGCGATCGGCCCTATCAGATGGGGTGCGAGTTTGGCAGTCAGGAAAATAGATGTCGGCCCGTCCGCGCCTCCGATAATTGCAATTGATGCTGCTTCTTTGGGGAGAAACCCGAGTCCCAGCGCCCCCAGCAATGTAAAATATATTCCCATCTGGGCGGCCGCCCCGAGAAGCATCAGTATCGGACGGGCAAGCAGGGAAGAAAAATCGGTCATCGCGCCGAGGCCCAGAAAAATGATAGACGGATAAAGACCTGTGGTAACACCGAAATAAAGGTAGTGGAGTACGCTGTTTGATTCATAGATACCGAGGCCGAATCCCTTGAAAAATGGAATATTCCCGATCAAAATTCCAAAACCGATCGGCACCAGGAGCAGTGGTTCAAATTTTTTTGTCGTTCCGAGATAGATAAAAACAGACCCAACAAAAATCATGATGAGTTGGCGGTAGTCAGCTAGAAAATAGCCGGTGTTGTGTAAAAACTCAAATAATAGATCCATCCGTAAGCCTTTAATTCAGTCTATTGATACTAGGGGTGATTCCAGATAAAAACACCATCCCCCTCGGGTACCAGGATCTTTGCCTGTCGCAGCAGGGAAATGGTAAGGTGAGGATGCGGAAATCCTTTTTTCCGGGACGCTTCATACAACTGAACCAGTTGAAAGGGCTGGCCCAGCTTTTCAACCAGCGGATGATAAAGACGGGCGGCCTCATTGATATCTGAAAAGAAACGCTCCGGGAGGTTTAAATTCAGTGCTTCTTCGGTTGAATTGACCAATTTTTGCTTGTCTCGATTGAGCAGATTGCCTTTATTTTCCCAAATTGTCAGCAGCTTATGAAGCTGAGATATGACAAATGACAAAACAACCAAACCGCAAAACACAATCGAAGAGCCGACTATTGCCATGGACCAACCGTTATAGGCGGTTATTGCATCAAAACCGTACAATTGGAACCTCCTTCAATCGCCTCCCGCTTTATCGCCAGGGACAAAAAGCCTCTTTTATGGTAGCTGTTTTAGCGATTCTTTCTTCCACGCATGTAGCACATCGAACAGAACGCTTCTTTTATGGTAATCCGATAAAAAATGTCAATATAAAACACTCAAGTTTCGCATGTGATAACTTGCAGTAAGCCACATCAGGCAAAGGGTAAAAAGAAATTTTTATGGAAAAAATTGATGCCTAGCACTTTAAAATTTTATTCACCCCATGCCAGATGCGGCACTATGCCTAATAGGGGGTTCGAAACTTGAGTTAATTCAACATGAAAATTAAAATTATATCAAAACGCATGCTCGCGTCAAGATAGTTGTGTGAAG
>CAZSON010000178.1:0-6022 GCA_964608375.1 uncultured Desulfobacter sp.
GCGTAGCGATACCTCAACTTTGTTAATCGTCTTCTTTTCCTAAATACGCCTCTTTTACCTTTTCATCTTCGATAACGGTCGCAAAAGATCCTTCGGCCAGCACCTCGCCAAACGATACCACAATGACCCGATCGACCAATGGGCCGAGCGATCTCAAATCGTGACTGACGATAATAAAGGTCAATCCCTCCTTTTTTTTCTTCTGGAGCAATTCAGATAATTCGGCAATTTCTCCCACGGTTAATCCGGCAAAAACCTCATCAAGGAGAAGGATCTTGGGATGGGTTGCAAGGTTTCTCCCGAGCTCCAACCGTCTGAGGCTCCCCATGGACAATTCATAGGGATGCATGGAAAGCTCGTGGTTTTCAAACCCGACTCGTTTCCCAATTTCCATTTCCGAGTCGCCCCGGGTATTTGCGATCATCGTGGTCATAAGTCGATCCGGCATGCTGCCGATCAGAATATTTTCCGCGACCGTCATCTCCATAAATGGACGCGGTATCTGATAGGTACGCGCAATACCCATCCTTACCCGTTTTTGGGTCGGATACCGGGTGATCTCCTTTCCTTCAAAGAAGATCTCCCCTTCATCCTGCTTAAGCTCCCGCATAATCAGGTTAAAGGTCGTCGTCTTTCCGGAGCCGTTGGGCCCGATCAACCCAAGCGTCTCTCCCTCCTGCACCTCTAAATTCAAATCCGAGACCGCCACAAGGCGACCGAAATTTTTTGTCAGGTGTCGCAGTTCGAGCAGGCTACCCATATTGCTCACTCCGTCTCATTTTATTTCCAATCCATTTGAAAAGTCCCCGAAAAAGGCTGTAAAGACCCTCCGGTGCAAAATAATAGACCACCAGCGCGATCCCGGAATAGAGAAGAAACCGCCAGGCGCCGGGAAGATAGGGCCGCAAATACTCCAGAAGGAAAGTCAAAAAATAGGCGCCGAGAATCGGTCCCACAATGCTGCGCTCCCCGCCGACCAGTGCAGCGACCAGTATGGTAAACAGAAACGTAATATCAAAGATCGCCCTCGGAGAAATCGATCCCAGGTAATGGGTGTAAAAAGACCCGCCGATACCCGCTACCATTGCGCTGACGGTAAAAGCGAACAGTTTGAACTTTGAAGGGCTCAAACCGGCACTTCGCACGGCGCCTTCATCCATTCGTATCGCGCTTAAAACCGTTCCGATCCCCGACTTTCCCAAAGCCCACAATCCGATCCCGATCGCCAGCATGATAAAAAGGGATAAATAGTAGTTGGGGACGGCCCCTGTTACCACGAAGGGTAAACCGGAGAGCCCACGGGTGCCGCCGGTCACCGTCGGTTTGACCACCTTCAGCAAATCATACGTCACTTCCATAAAAGCCAGGGTCACAAGCGCAAAATAGGTTCCCCTTATTCGTAAGGCCGGAAAGAAAAAAAGTGTCCCGGCCACCATCGTCAGCAGCACGGCCAGCGGAATACTGATATAAAGCGGCGTTGCCAAATGATGTGTCAATATGCCGCTTGTGTAGCCCGCAATACCGATTAAAAAGGGATGCCCGAAGCTGATATAACCGGTATATCCCGAGAAAATATCCCAGCTCATCGCAAAAATCGCCAGGAAATTGGCGAAGATAAAAAGCCTTAGGGTACCGGTAGAAGTGAAAAATGGGAGTGAAGCGAGCACCGCGCCGCAGATAAGCCATCCGAGTAATGATCTTTTCAAAAGCCCCCCCTTAATTGCGCTCTAGATCTCCTCTCTCCCGAACAAACCTTTTGGGAGAATAACCAAAATGATAATAATCACTAAAAGCGTTAAAACCCCCCGCAACTGCGGGCTGATCAGGGAAGTGGTGATCGTTTCCATAAAACCGATGATATGGGCGGCCACCAGACTCCCCACGATGCTGCCGATACCGCCTACTATCACCACGGCAACCGCGGTGATCAGCGGACCGACCCACATGCCGGGATCCAATTGTGTGTAAGTCGCAAAAAAAACACCGGCGATGGCGCCCAATGCCCCGGACAAGGCCCAGGTCACAAGATTGATCCGCCCCGGATCGATTCCCGAAACCAATGCACCCTTTCCGTCCATAGAGACCGCCCGAATGGCCCGGCCCAAATGGGTCTTTCGCACGAAAATCAGCAACGCCGCCAAAACCACCCAGCTGATGATCATCGCCACAAGCAGATTCTTTAGGATAGTGACACCGAATAGATGGACCACTCCGGGAACAAGCGGCCAGATCGACCGGGGCGCCGGGGTGAAAACCAGAATCATGACCGCCTGCATGGCTACCGCCAGAATAAGGGTTGAAATTTCGACCGCAATCGGGTTGCTCTGAAGACGCTTGACCAGGCCACCATAAGTGATGACCGCAAAAATGACCCCGGATAAAATCGCACAGAAAAACCCGAAGGCTTTGGGTAGATGTGCCATTTGAACCAGCGTATAGTAGATATAACCGCCGAGCATGATATAGACACCGTAGGCCAGATTGAGTACCCGCCCAACACTGAAGATCATGGTGAACCCGACTGCTATTAACGCATAAAAACCGCTGACAACAATGCTCTGAATGATGATCCCGCTCATAATATGGTAACCTTTTAATTCTTTACCAATCCGGTTTGAATCATCCGGCTGAATGCCAAACCGGGTAAGAAATCATAAATCCTCATCTGGGGTGTCTCGGTAACGGAGGAAACAGCAAGGCTACAGGAGCAAGGGAGTTTTTGATCTTCCCCTTGCTCCGGGCCTCGCTGCATTAATATACCATGATTACGATGGAGTTTACTGCCTACTTCTTGACCCACGAAGGCACCGTAAAGTCTCCACTCGCATATTTGGGAGGATAGACCGTTTTTACCGATCCGTCTTCATACCACTGGATGACCACCATAGCAGGATGGCCTTCGTCAAAGGGCGGAGATATATCAAACCGGTTGTTGTGCGGGAATGTCAACCCGGTTCTCGGCTCAATTTCACCCGGTTTCCAGTAAGCATACCGGAACCAGAGCTTACCGTCACGATAGAGTTTGATATCAGCGTTTTCCATCTCTTTGACCCATTTGTCCAGCGGTTTGAAACCGCCGGCACGTTCGGCGGCATTCATGGCGTTGTATACCCCGTAATAGCCGTTAAACCCATTGAAATGGGGATACCGCGGGCGGCTTTTGCCATATTTGGCTTTGTACTTATCCATGAATTTTTGTGTGCGCGGATCAAGCGGGATGCCCAGGGAGGGAGGCGGGACCAGGGTCGACATGCCGCCGCCCATGCCACCGGTATCGTCCCAGTACTCCATGCCGAACGCAGAGACATTGATTCCGGTAATCGGAACCGGCACCTGCAGCTTGACGTATTGGGATGACGGCACCTGGCTTTTGACAGAGGAAATGAAATAGATAAAATCCGGGTTGGTCTTGACGATCTTATTATATATGGGGCTAAAATCGACAGTATTGACATCATACACCATATGATCAATGATTTTGATGCCGGAACCCGGGGCGATTTCATCTTTTATAAATTCGTACACGCCGGCCGCATAGGCTGTGTCTTCCTGCAAAACCACCGTGGTTTTCCAGCCCATCTTTTTAGCCAGAATGTCTTTTCCAAAATCGATGTACTCGGCGCCCAAGCCGTAATCACAGGCAATGTTCATGAAATACATCTTGTATTTTTCATATTCGTTGCGGACCATTTCAATCGCCCGGATGGACGAGGTCCAGGTGTCCAGGGTGGGGGTCCGGTATTCCGCCATGCGTGGCATCCATCCCAATGTCACATCATCGATACACCCCGAAATAATAAAATCCACCTTTTCCTTTTCATTCAGGTATTCATAGGCCTTTATTCCTTCGGTGACATCTTCTGCGGAATCCGCCTTTACCAGCTTGATCTGGCGGCCGCCTAACACACCGCCTGCGGCGTTTAATTCCTCAATCGCAATTTCAGCGCCCCGCAGTGTGCTCCTTCCGGTGTCACTGGCAAACGATCCGATAAATCCGACGACCACCGGCTTCTTGGCCGCCAGAGAGACCGAATCGAATCCCGCCACCAGCAGAAGAATCGAGGCTGCAATTACCGTTAAAGAAATCAACCATTTTTTCCTTTTCATCTAGTCACCTCCTGATTTTTGTCTTTGGCCCCTTATTATTTAAGGAACCGTCTGATTAGTAACAATAGACCGCCACACCCAGCAAATTGTCCTCCGGAGTCAAAAGATCATGACGCAGGAAGAAAACTCGAGATCGTTCAGAAATCGGTATCATACACAGAAAAGGGTTTTATCATAACAGTAATAGATAAGTAAAATATATTTAGTTTTCAGTAGGTTATCCTTATTGTCGATTTTGTTCGATTATCAAAAGGCAAGCATGTGAAACATCCCTTAAGGATTGCCAAATAACCTGTCTGAAAAACCGTGTCAAACAAAAAGTGCCACTTTGTGGAAATTTTTACAAAACCTGTCTGTTCAAGTCTAATCATTTCAGTCGATCGGTTTCATAAAAGACTTTGGATAACAACAATCATTTCTTTCTCAATATCGCTGTTATTGACACCAAAATTTTTCTCTGATAGTTTCAGGAAAAAAAGAACGATCAGGAGAAGTTTATGAATCGTGAAGAATATATCAATTCTCTGAGAATAGATCTGTTGGCCATGGTGGAAGAATATCTGACACCGGTTGCCCTGCGATACGGGTACAGCGACACACCGCTGGAAGCCAACATCAAATGGCGGCCCCTGGTGCTGGTGCTGGGGAACTATTCATCAGGTAAATCCACACTGATCAATGATTTTTTGGGCGCAAATGTCCAGGCCACAGGCCAGGCGCCGACAGACGATTCGTTCACGGTGATCACTTACGATGAAACCGCAACGTCGACTCATTCCATCGAAGTTACCGAAGAACGGGATGGGCAGTTTCTGTTGAACAATATAGAGTACCCCTTCGATTCCCTTAAAAAACACGGTCAGCGTTTTGTCTCACATTTCCGGCTCAAAAAAGTAAATGCTCCTTTTTTAAAAAACCTTGCCATCATCGATACGCCGGGCATGCTCGACAGCATCGCTGAAAGGGATCGCGGCTACAATTATCAGGAGGTCATCGGCGATCTGGCCCAGATCGCCGACCTTGTTCTGATTCTTTTTGACCCCCACAAAGCGGGAACGGTTCGAGAAGCACATACCAGCCTCAGAGACACACTGCCGGATCGGACATTTGAAGACCGGATTCTTTTTGTGCTGAACCGCATCGACGAATGCGCCTCCCTGATGGATCTGCTGCAGGTCTATGGAACTTTGTGCTGGAACCTTTCACAAATAACCGGCCGTAAAGACATCCCGACAATTCATCTGGTATATTCGCCTCAAGCCGCCTCGGCGCCGACCAATGGGGTGAAGCGGGATACAAATTTTTTGTACTATCTACAAAACCAGCGGGAAGAATTGAAACAGGCGATTTCGCAAGCCCCCCGTTTTCGGCTGGATCACCTGGCTTCATTTGTTGAAACCCATGGAGAACGGTTGTCCCACCTGCTCGAAGGGTTGATCAGCTATCGAACCCAGCTGCGCAGGTTTCGACTTAAATCCGGTTTCATCGGTTTTTTGATCAGCATAACCGCCGGCGCAGTAACGATCCTTGCCTTGAAAGCGATGGATATTTTGCCGCTCACCGAGCTGCAGGTGGTTTTGGGTGCAGGTGGAATCCTAGCTTTGATATTTTTTGCAATATGGACCGGTGCACTAAAACGTTTCCTGGCATCGAGATTTCACAGGCAGCAAATGAAGGATATCGACAAACTCACATCGCTGGAAAACCAGACCCGCCTGGACAGTTGGAAGGCGGTAAGGGAGCTTGTGAACGATTATTTAAAAAAGAACCTCGGCAGGTTTTCTCTTGGAGAAATTCGAAGGGAATATGCCGGTGTGCAGCGGGTTTTTGACAAAGGGGCGAAGGAGATCCGTGAAGCACTGAGCGAACTTTCAAACATCAAGGACGACGAATCAGAAGAACAGGATGAATAGGA
>CAZSON010000179.1:0-5975 GCA_964608375.1 uncultured Desulfobacter sp.
AAAATATAAATCGATTGAAGGTGAAAGGACATGTCCAAAGTATTTCGAAAAGGGACACGCGAAGCAAGTATCCTGTCAAAAATTGAGCACTCACGGGAGTATGCGCGCAGGAGCGCCATCTTAGGGATTCAAGACAATATCGACCCGCTTAGCAATGCAATTTCAATGAAGCTTGTTGAAAACAATCTAGTGGAGACAACGAACAAGAGCGCCCTTGAGGAACAGCTCCGTGGGTGCCTTGATAAACTGAGTCGTATCGAAAGTTTTGATATTGACTATCAGGTTGCTCCGTTTCGACATCTGATACCCCACCCCCATATTGTCAGTCTCTATGTGACGGCATTTGTAATCGAGAAGCTGATCAACCATAAGGATGTGGTTGATATCTTTGGCTCTGATGAAGATATATATCGATGCATCCACCGGCAAGTTGAAAAATATTTATCCAAATAGCTTTGACTTTACCACCCCTTTTCTTTCCCTTAAAGCATATCGATGATCCAAACCGATTTGGAACTCCTTTCCTGAATTACCAATTGACCGGTATTCTAACCTTCTTTCCTGCTTTGTTGTTGAAGAGAAGATAGCCCTTCTTTTTTCCATACAACAAAAGATCCCTTGTAATCGCCACATCCATTTTGCAATAGTCGATAATTTCACGTATCCGACCTTCTTTCCACCACTGAAGTGCTTGAAGACCTCCTGCGCTTTTCCTCTTCCCAAGCGTGACTTTTGATAGGTTGTCCAGTGAAATCCTAAAACCGAGATGCTTATGAACATCTTCCAGGATGTCAAGGGTGGGAAGGGATTGAAAATCAAACCCGGAATAACCACTTAGCACCTGGTAATCAAACCGCTTGATATTGAATCCGACCACAAGATCGAGTTTATTCAGATGATGAATAAGAAGGGGTAGCTGTTCTTCCAGAAATTCATAAAAAGTACCATCGCCTGAATCATAAAGAACAGCACAGCTGATCCCCATTAAATCCGCTTTGTGCCATCCGCCTACCTCTTCAGCGGAGCGTTGGGTCTCTAAATCAAAGACACCAAAATGAACACTTCCGTGTTGTTTCATAATTTTTCCCTCGGATTCGGTTTTGACTATCGGTGCAGTGCCGCTTTCAATTTTCATTGGGATGGGGCCTCTTTTTATGCTCTCAAGAAGAAATCTGGCTGAAGCTTTATCAATAGGTCGATTTCCGGATCCGCATTTGGGTGAGTGCACACATGAAGGACATCCCGATTCGCAGGGGCATGTCTTTATCGCTTTTAGGGTATATTCTAAAAGCTCTTCAGCACGTTCAAAGGCCAACCGGGTAAGCCCGGCTCCCCCCGGAACACTATCGTAGATAAATATTGCGGCGCTGCCGACCTGAAAATGAAAAGGCGTGGAAATACCGCCGAGATCATTTCGGTCTGTCATCACCAGCATCGGAAAGATGCTGATAGCGGCATGTTCAACCGCATGAATTCCCCCCATAAAGTGCATATATTTTGATTCTGTTCTTCGTTGAATCTCCACCGGAATTTTATACCACAAACCTTCTGTCTCGAACGTCTGCGGAGGAAGATCGAGGGGTACGATGTTTAATCTTTTTTTTCCATGAATCCGCCATTTCTCGTAACCGGTAACCTGAGAGGTCACTTTCAGGCGACCGGTGAAAACCGTCGTACCCCAAACAGTTTTGCCTTCAAATTGCTCTATGATTTCTGTCTGTTTGTTGCCTCGAGCCCTGGTATAATAATCGACCCGTTTTTGTGAAACCACTGCAGTCCGGGTACCAAGGTCAAGATGTTCAACAATGTAGGTATTTCCCCTATGAAGATAAACGGCGCCTGGATGTGTTTCCTTAAACGCTCTGAATGCATCAATTTCTCCGATGCTCTCTCCTTTATTTCCGCAAGTAATATTAAATCGATTTCCGGTCCCCCTTAAATTAACCCTTCGATGGGGCGCCTTTTCCTTCGAATAGATCTCTTTTCCATCTGCACTTCTGAGAAGATCTCCCTTTTCCTCCAAACGCAATATAGCCTTTTGAACGGGCGTTTCGTCCATCATCGCTTCATCGATCCTCAACGGCAGCTCCGTTGAAGCACATACCAGATGCCTCGACAGGATTTCTGGATTAAAAGGGTTCAAAACTGCCGCTTCTGGTCTCCTGCGGATAAAATCCTCTGGATTTCGCATAAAATATTGGTCCAGCGCATCCTCTCCGGCAATGAGGATCAGCGCAGAATCCTGTCCGCTTCGCCCTACCCTGCCTCCACGCTGCCATGTCGCAATAACAGAACCCGGATATCCGACCAGTATGCAGAGATCGAGATCACCAATATCTATGCCGAGCTCGAGGGCGCTGGTGGAAATAACGGCAAGCAGATCTCCACTTGCCAACCGGGCTTCAATCTCCCTTCGCTCTTCCGGCAAAAAACCGGCCCGGTAGGCACTGATCCGTCTGGCAAAAGGACCTGATTGGCTTCCGGCCCAGATGGCAATCAGTTCGGTCAGCTTACGGGACTGGGTATACACAATCGTTCTCAACCCTCGTTTAAGCGCTGATTTGAGTAGTATTATGGCTGTCTGTGCAGGCCCTTCTATCGGGTCCAAAAATAGAATATGCCGCCGCCCACGGGGAGCGCCGCTTTTACAAACAGACTTTACTTTCTGTCCTGTGAGTTGTTTTGAAAGCTGATCCGGGTTATCCACTGTAGCAGAACTGAAAATAAACAAGGGAGAAACCCCATAGTGTGAACATATCCTTTGAAAGCGTCTAAAAACTTGGGCCATATTCGATCCCATGACCCCACGGTATGTATGAACTTCATCCACCACCACCACTTCCAGGTTGGACAAAAAAGTAGACCATTTATAGTGATAGGGTAAAAAAGAGAGATGCAGCATTTCAGGATTAGTCAAAATGACATTTGGCGGTGATTCCCTGATTCGCTTTCGATGCCATGAAGTGGTGTCACCGTCATAGATGTTCGCGGTAGGGAGCCTTCCCTCCCAAAATGCAATCATTTCTTGAAATGTCCGAAGCTGATCCTGAGCAAGGGCCTTCAGAGGAAAAATATAGAGCGCCCTTGCGGTCGCATTCTCACATATTTTCTCCAGCACCGGAAGATTATATATCGCGGTCTTCCCGCTGGCCGTCGGGGTTGCCACCACCACATTGCACCCGGACCGAATGATATCAATTGCTTCAGTCTGGTGACAATAAAGATCTTGTATCCCGGACGCATGCATCACTTTTTTCATCATTTTAGACCACCCTTTTTCAGGTTTTGACCAGATAGGCAGATGGCCCGGCTGCACTGTATGATAAACGGCCTGAAATCTTTGGCGTGATGATGATTTTAGTGAATGGAGGAATTCATTTATATTCGATGGTTGAGTCATGGTGCTTTATACTCGATAATTTCATTCATATCTGTGCTAATTTACTTGAAAAAATAATATTTTGTTGTATATTGATGTAAAATAACACGTTTAATATTACAAGACATATTCTCTGTTTAAAGAGGAAGTGGCTCAGCTTGCAAGATCCCCTGTTATTAAGGAAGCATATCATAATTTCCCATTCTTCTTTCATTACTCTTCTATTTTATCTGAAACTGGTCTTAATTTTGTTGCCTTTTTTAGGGCATTATCCAGTTCATTCGGAAAGTCAATCGCCATGACAGTCCAGCTTATCCTATTGATATGCCTTCTTGTTCTCTCCGGCTTTTTTTCTTCTGCCGAAACCGCCTTATTCTCCATCAGCAAAACCAGAACCCTTCATATTGCTAAAAAAGGCGGAAAAACATTGCAGTTGATCAAAAAAATGAAGAATGATCCCCATAGACTCCTGTCGACGATTCTCATTGGAAATAATATCGCTAATGTGGGTGCGGCTGCTTTGGCCACGTCGCTCACAATTGGGATCTTCCCTAACCATGCCGTTGGATTTGCAACAGGTATTATGACCTTTTTTATTTTGGTTTTTGGCGAAGTGCTGCCAAAATCTATCGCCACCAGAAACAACATCATTATTGCAAAAATTACCATATTTCCAATATATTGGCTCTCAATTTTATTTTTTCCTTTTCTCGCATTCTTAAATTTTATTCCCAAGTTAACCGGTCGGATAAAAAAATCACCCGGTGTAACAGAGGAAGAACTGATGACTTTTGTTGAAGTGGTTGAAGAAGAAGGAGAGATCAAGGAAGAGGAAAGGGAATTGATCCATAACATTTTTGAACTCGATGACACAAACGTTTCAGAAATTATGACCCCAAGAACCGATATGTTTGTTGTGGAAGCCGAAGAAAAGCTCCAATTCGATAGAATCATTCAATCCGGGTTTTCACGGATCCCTGTTACCGAAGGAGATATCGATCATGTGATCGGCATCCTAAATATCAAGGATCTCTTTATGCATCAGGTGACGTCCGACAAGGCAATAGAGATCAGAGAGATCATGACAAAACCGTATTTTGTTCCTGAAAATAAAAAACTGGACAATTTGCTTCATCAATTCAAAAAGATAAAACATCATATGGCGATCGTTGTGGATGAATATGGCGGCGTATCCGGTCTTATCACCCTTGAAGATGCTCTCGAAGAGATTGTCGGAGAAATTAGAGACGAAAGCGATAAAGACGAACCCCATATTGTTGAAATGGGCAACCAGACGTGGATGATCCTCGGCAAGTCTGAAATTGAAGAGGTAAACGAAAAGACCGGGATGGATATTCCTGTCTCAAATGAATACGATACTTTTTCGGGTTTTATCCTCGGTAAAATCGGGAGAATCCCCAAAGAAAAAGAAAAGATAATGTTTGAAGCGTTCATTATTACCGTAAAAGAGATGGAAGGAAACAGGTTAATAGAATTCATTGTCAAGAAAGATAAAAATAGATCCGGATGAATCGTACGCGAAGAAAAGGTTTAAAACCCGAATGAATCACCTTTATGTTTTTCTAAAACGGACAGTTTTAACTGTTTGGCATGAAAAACTGGTTCGGGTTGCTCTTATCATCATTTTCGTTATCTTTTCCGGGAGTATGGCGTTTGTCTATTTTGAAAAGGATATCCGGTTTATCGATGCCCTTTGGTGGTCAGTAGTTACACTGACTACCGTTGGATACGGTGATATTTCCCCCTCGACCACAGGTGGTCGAGTCGTAGGGATCGGAGTTATGCTTTTGGGAATCGGGTTTCTGGGTATCCTCACCGCCACCATCGCCACTTTTTTTATCGAAAACAAGTTTCGGGAGAACAGGGGAATGAAATCAACCAATGCGATCGGCCACATTATAATATGCGGGTGGAATTTTCGAGGAGCCGAAATTGTTGAAGAACTTCGGGCAGATCCAAAATCGAGTTCCATTTCGATTGTTGCGATTGCAGATATAGCCGAAAAGCCGATCGATGACCCTGATTTTCATTTCATTCGGGGTGAAGTCAATCCGAAAATATTAAAAAAAGCCAGGCTGGAACAGGCCCATGTGGTTATCATTCTCTCGGACGAACATCTTGATTCATATGCAAGGGATGCCAAGACCATACTCAACACCCTGGCCATTAAAAGTATGAATTCAAGTGTGTATACCTGTGTTGAACTCATGGATTCAAAAAACGTCGAACACTGCCGGATGGCAAAAGCAGACGAAATTATCGTTGTGGGTGAGCTGAGCACGAATCTTTTGGTTCAGGCCGCCCTCGATCATGGAATCACACGAATGATCAGTGAACTCGTAAGTAATCGATACGGAAAAGATCTTTTCAAGATAAAGCTCCCAAATCGCTTGACAGGTCAGACCTTTTTTGATGTCCTGTGCGAGATGAAAAACAAATATGGTATTCTCTGCCTAGGAGTAGAAGGGGTAGAGGGCAAAAATTTAACAACAAACCCGGAATGCGATTACAGAATGAAACATGATGATCAACTTATTGTTATTGCAGACAAAAGACCGAACATAAACTGAAAAAT
>CAZSON010000180.1:0-5904 GCA_964608375.1 uncultured Desulfobacter sp.
ATATATCCAGGCAGATGGCATTGAGTATAAAGGACAGTTTAAGGATGGAAAACGTATCGAGTAAGCGGTGATAAATTTATCAAACCGGAGAACCTTATCTGTAACTATTCAGGGGGCGGTTGTTTCCCATGCAGCGATGAAGACACCCCAAGTGAAGGGGAAATGACTGACCCCCTGAACACATACCCTTATCTTATCAGAACAAGGCTGATCCAGGGAATATATGTGATCAGCGCCAGTCCGATCAAAAGGATAACGATAAAAGGGAGAGAAGCCAAATAGAGTTTCAACACCGGTCTTTCAAAACGAATACTGGAAATGAAGAGGTTGATTCCCAATGGCGGTATGGAAGCGCCGATCTCTAAATTGGTGAGGAAAATCATTCCGAGGTGAACCGGATGAATGCCGTAAACCGCTGCAATCGGTGTGATAAGGGGAACGACGACAACCAATGAGGAGAATATGCCCATGGTGCATCCGGCTGCCAGAAGAAAGAAGTTCAAAACAACCAGAAAAAGCAATCGATTTTCGATATGCGCCTTAAAAAAATTCAACATCTCCATCGGTATTTCCGCATCGATTAAATAATTCGTCAGACCCATTGCAGCTCCGAGAATGATCAGAATTGCCCCGACCAACACCATGCTCTTTGTCATGATTTTGGACAATTCCCGCCATTTGACATCCCGGTATATGACAACCTCCACCAAAATAATATAGACCACCGTAATGGCAGAGGCTTCGCTGACCGCGAAATAGCCACTGTAAATCCCACCCAATAAAATAAAGGGGAGGGGCAGCTCCCAAAGAGACTCTCTTAAAGCCATAAAAACTTCCCCCAGGTGAAACTGAGTTTTGGGAACCTCGGCGCGAATCGATCTGTAAATACTGAATAAAGAGAGCATTAATATAAGCAGAATCCCGGGCAGGATGCCGGCAATGAACAATTGATCGATTCTGACCTTAGCTACAATCGCGTAGACAATTAGAGGGAGACTCGGCGGAAAAAGAAGACCGAGCGTTCCTGAGGTGGTCAACAACCCTAGAGAGAAGTTTTCCGGATAGTTACCCTGTAACAACGCAGGGAGCAAGATCCCGCCAATGGCGATGATGGTAAGACCGGTGGCTCCGGTCAAAGCGGTAAATATTGCACACGTGACAAGCGCGATGATGGATAGCCCCCCCGGGAGCCAACCAAGAATCGCGTTTGAGAGCCGGATTAATCTTTTGGGTGTACCGCTCTCCGATAAAAGATATCCGGCCAACGTAAACAGGGGGATGGCAACGAGCATCGGGGTGGTGGCCATCCGGTGCATCTCGATGATGATGGCCGACAGATCAATCTGGGCAAAGAAAAACAGATAGAGGGCCAATCCGGAAATAACCACAAAAATAGGTGCGCCGATTAAAAGGGGGATAAGGATAATAATCGCTGTGATAAAAAGGCTCATCTACTTTTTGTACGGCATCGATTCGCGTTGGTGAAAAGGATGGTGGATAATACCTTAAAAGACCGGAAAGCAAATCTCAATGTCATCAATCCAAATGTGATCGGGAGGATTATCAAAGGGATCCAGTCAGGAATCCCAAAAACAGCGACATCTCCAAATAAAGCCTCATTTTGTGTGAAACGGAAAGCAGCAAAGGCCAAAAGCCCGCATATAAGAGCTGAGAATAAATGATTGATCAGCTTGACCAGGGTATTCCCGACGCCAATCACCCACTGGGAAAAAAGATCGATACTGATATGTTTGTTTTCTTTGGTGGCCAATGAAGCGCCGATAAACCCGATCCAGAGCACCAGATATCTAACGAGTGGATCGCCCCAGGAGAGACCGGTATCCCAGAAATTTCTCAATACGATTTGTGAAAATGCCACCACAATCAGAACGGCCAGGAAGAAGGAGAGCAGAAACTGTTCCACCCGGCTGATAATTTTATCTAACCGGTCCCATCGATCCATTAGTTTTTCCCCTTCCGATATTCCGCCAGATGTCTGTATATCTGTTCCAAAACTGTTCTGGAAAATCTAGTTTTATTCGACTGCTCTATCGCTTTTTGTGCAAGCTGTTTAAATTTTGCAGTCTGTTCAGCAGATGGCAGAACGATCTTTATACCATGGTTTACCATTACCCTGATGGCTTCGCGATTATCCTTTCGGATCATCGTTTTCATTTTTACCATGTATTGTTTAAAGATATCATTTATAATGTCCAGGTATCTTTTGGGTATCCGATCGATAATATTTTTCTTTACAAGAATACCTCCTGCCAGATAAATCAGCGGGACATCGGTTAAATATCGTATCTTGGTGAACCACTGCAAGGAGATCGCCCCTGCCGGTGGCGCGTAAACCACGTCTATAAGTCCGGTTTGAAGCCCGACAAGCACATCGGGAATAGATAGCGGGATGGCGGCAACTCCGGCTGCTTTAAATATTGCCTCGGCCATCGGTGCTGCTTCCCACGTCCAGACCTTGGCTTTTTTCAGGTCATCAATAGAGGAGATGGGAGTGGTGGACATCAGCCTTACAAATCCACCCTCGGACCATCCCAGCAGAACATAACCTTTTTTTTCAAAACCTTCTTTAAAGAACCCGCTCATTTTTTTAATTACATAGTCGACTTCATCATAGGTTTGGAAAAGGAAAGGGATTTGAAATACATCCATATCTCTATTAAGACCTGATAGCCCGGGTGATGAGAGGACAGCCGCCTGAATCTGACCGATAAACATTTTTCTGAGCATGTCTGTTTCATCTCCAAGGACACCACCGGGATATAATTTAAACCGAACATTGCCGTCAGTTTTTTTCTTTATCTCGCTATTGAGTTCTTTAAATATTTGTATCCAGGTGCTACCCTCCGGCGCAAGGGTGCCAATTTTAATAACGACCCCCTTTGCGGCCCCGTTAGCGATTGGGATCGAAAAAATCAAAACGAAAATACTGAAGGCGATCATTTTGGCGAATGCTGCTATTTTCATCCTGCTCTCTCCTGTCAAAAGTATTCTTCAATGTCGCTCAGCATTTTTTTTGCTTTTTGTTGGGCTACGGTATTCAAAAGGGTCAGTTCAGGTAAAGTATCGGCAGGCGTTTGTAGAACATGGTTTAGGGTAGAAGTAAATAGGTCTTTGTTAAAGGCTTTTCGGGCGTAATAGTAAGCATAAGAGACATAAGTCATTAAAAATTTTCCTTCTCCCAACTCAAGGGCTCTTTGAAAGTGGTTTTGAGCCAATTCTAAATTCCCGCCACCGATCTTGGGTCTCGAGGCATACCAGATGCCCATGAACAGATGAGGCCCGCCATAGTAAAACCTCTCATCCAGTTCCAGGACACGTCTCATCATCAGTTCTACCCTGGGGAGTTGAGCCATCGCCTCCATTGAATTAAGGTTCAAACTAATCCAGTTGCCCCAGTTTGCCGCTGCCCAGAACAGGTAGGGAACATCTTTTTTCCCCAGCTTGGTCAGACCTTTTTCAAAGCTGTCAAAAGATCGATCGATCGGTCTTTCAAATCCTCTTCCGGCCAGCGATCTTAATGCATAGTCCTTGGCTTTGCTATATAACGTTTTTGCATAACTTCTGTCGTGATTTTCAATAAAAGCAGAGGCGTAGGAAGCATACCCCTGAGAAGCGGCTAACAGCAGACGTTCGTTTTCGGGCCACGCCTCAACCATTCCGTCCATAAGCATCAGATAGGCCGGCATTCCTTCCCGGATTACTCTCAGATCGGACTGTTTATACGAAGACTTTGCGATCTCCTCCAGGAGTGAGGCTGCAGATACAACCGTCATTTTCTTGCTGAAGGCACATGCTTGGAAAAGTGTCGCAAAACAAAGGAGAACCAAGATCCAAATCCGATTTGAAACGATCCTCATTTCTGCTTGCCTTGGTTTGATAGGGTAAAAATTTCTTTTTTATTGGATAAAATATAAAAAAATAAGCATTATGGTCAAGAAGAAAGGAATTAACAGGAAAACTTGATCCTTTACACAACCTGACCGGGTTTTTGATCTCTGGGCGATAAATGCCTTGACTTGTATTTAGTTTTTACCTAATTCGGGTGAAAAAGCTATTGGCGTAGCAGCTCAAAGGGTGAATTAAATTTAAAAAAATTGATGGAACCTCATTCGGTTCGTTACGGCTAACTGATAGGTGATGGTTTGCAGAGGTGCTCTTCCTCCAAAGCCACTCGCCCACATCCATCACAGACATATTTCATTGCACTCAGCTTATCCTTGCATATGTGTGTGGCACCCGTCTGGGGAGCGCCGCAAAAACTGCAGTTCACTTCGTCCCCGCAGGGGTTGCAAAGATGCCCGGGTTCGTTGGTTACCGCCCCACAATTCTTACATGTATATGCCATCGGATTCTCCTTTCTTTATTGGCCGGTTTATTTTCAATATCTCTAATCGATATCAACCTAAGTTCTATGATGGCGATGATTAAACGCAAAGTCAAGTATCTAATCTTCCATAACCAAAAGGAGATCGCATGCAATTTGCAAAATTATTAAGTTCAAAAAAGGTAAATCGGGTACATGAAGCATCCTTGGAGATCCTCGAAAAAGTAGGTATCCTTGTCCGCAATGACACGGCACGAGAAATTTACCTCAAACACGGATGCAAAGTAAATGCCAAAACCCTGACAGTTAAAATGCCCAGGGAGGTTGTTGAAGAGTTTCGAAAGGCATTTGTTCCCAGTTTTACTTTTAAAGGACGTGATCCGAAATTCGACCGGACAATTCCTCGGGATAGGCCTGTTGTGGTAACCGCAAGTTCAGCCCCCAACATCATCGACCCCGACAGCGGTGAGGAAAGACGCGCTAATTCAACAGACATTTCAAATATCGCTTTTATTATTAACGAACTGCCGGGCTTTGATGTTTTTTCCATTTCCACGCTTGCAGATGATGCCCCGGAAGGCCTACTCAGTCTTTCGCGTTTTTACCCGGCCCTTAAAAACTGTCTGAAACCGGTACGTGGAAACACTGCCAACATGAATGAACTTCTGCAGGTCCTCGAACTGGGGCGTATCATCGCCGGTGGTGAAGATGCTTATAAAGATCGGCCCCTCATTACCCATCACAGTTGCCCTGTCATTTCACCCCTGACCATGGATGTGGAGTCCACAGCACAGATGCTCTATCTTATAGAAAAAGGATTTCCGGTTTATGGGAGCATCGTGCCGAATGCCGGGATGACCGCCCCTATGACCTTAATGGGTACGCTGGCCCTCGGGAATGCAGAATTTTTGGCATTAAGTATACTGATGCAGATGTTTCAGCCCGGCACGCCTTTGATTTATGATGTATTATCGACGGTAGCAGATATGAGGACCGCAAGTTACGCTCCGGGAGGGATCGAAACCGGAATACTGCAGATGGCACATTCTCAAATGGCTCAATTTTATCATGTCCCGTCCGGCGGGTACACCGGTGTGACGAATGCCCACACAAACGATGCCCAGTCGGGCTATGAAACCGGCATGAACACTACGGCTGCCATCCTGGCCGGTGCAGATATGCTCAATATGGGAGGGTTGTTGGACAGCCTGATGGATTTTGATTATGGTAAGGCGGTAATAGACAATGAAATTGCTTTGATGCTCAAACGGATCAATCGGGGATTGGAATTTTCAGAAGACAACCTCTCTTTGGACCTGATAGCCGAAATCGGTCCCGGTGGAAGCTATTCAGATCTGACACATACGATCGATCACATGCGTACGATAGCGATACTGCCTGAGCTGGCAGACCGTGGAATACGGACATTATGGGAAGAGAGCGGAAGGCCGGATACCCAAGCCCGTGCCCTGAGTAAAGCCAGAAAGATTCTGACCCGGGATAATCCATCGGTATTTTCAAAGGAGGTTGACGATAAAATTCACAAGCGATTTAAAGGA
>CAZSON010000181.1:0-5893 GCA_964608375.1 uncultured Desulfobacter sp.
TGGACTTTTTACGAGACTGTCAAACTCTAACAGATGAAAGGAGTAACATGTTAACTACCACGATCAATAACACCAGGAGATTTACAGTGATGGTCGCTATTGTAGCAATTTTATTGCTCCCGATGTTTACGGCCGCGCCTTCCTATGGCAAAAAGACGACCGGTATCATAAAAATCGGCCTTCCCCAAGAACCGAAAACACTCAATATCTGGCTGGCCAGCGACAGGTGGTCCCGCAGAATCCTTTCCCAAATGTATCAACCGCTCTATACGCGGGAGCCTGACACATTAAAACTCATCCCATGGCTGGCAGAAAAAGATCCGGTATTTGAGCCCGAAAACTTGAGCTACACAGTCAAGATCCGGCCGGCAAAATGGTCTGATGGTTCAGAACTGACATCCGAAGATGTGGCCTTTACCGGCCGTATCATAAAAGAATTTAGAATACCGAGATATTTTTCCAAGTGGAAGTTTATCAAAAAGATCGAAACGCCGGATAAACATACGGTGAAATTTTATCTGGATAAACCGATGGCTATTTTTTTGACCCGGACCCTGATCACGCCTATTGTATCAAAAAAGGAATGGTTAAGTATTGCAGAAAAGGCGAAAAATGCAGAAAAACCGCTGACCACGCTTTTCAATAAGAAGATTAAAAATCCTGTGAGCAGTGGTCCGTTTGTATTCAAGGAATGGAAACAGGGGGCTTATCTTTTTGTCCGGAAAAACAAGCACTTTTTTGCCGCAGGGAAGAAGATCCATGGCCGATTGCTTGGGCCTTTTTTAGACGGAATTATTTTCAAATTTTTCGGAACCGCCGATGCTGCCATCCTTGCGCTTGAAAAAGGGAGTATCGACATGTTCTGGTGGGGAATTCAGTCCGGATATCTCGATGACCTTAAAAAGTCACCCGACATTCATCTTTTCACCAACGACAGAAGCGCCCTTTACTATATGGGATTCAATGTCCGGACCCCCCCCTTTGATGATGTAAACCTCCGCCGGGCAGTCGCCACGTTAATCGATAAAGACTTTATTATCTCCCGGATACTTCAGGGATATGGTGAAAAAATGAAATCGGTTGTGCCGTCCGGAAACCGATTCTGGTACAACGAAGACGTTCCCGAATACGCCGAAGGTCTCTCCCGCAAAGAGCGCATTAAAAAAGCATACAACATTCTTTTAAAGGCGGGTTATACCTGGGAAGTACCCCCTGTGGACAATAGTGGCCAGGTGACCCACGGCAAACAGATTCGGATGCCCGATGGACAGCCGATGAAAAAATTCACTATTTTAACGCCCCCTGCAGACTACGACCCGCTACGGGCCATGAGCGGCATGATTATACAGGAGTGGCTCAAGGAGATCGGAATCCCTGCTTCGGCGAAACCGATGTCCTTTGGCGCTCTCTTGCAGCAGGTGAAGGTTCGCCGTGAATTTGATTCGTTTATTCTGGCCTATGGCAGGTTGTCTCTTGACCCGGACTGGATCAGGTATTTTTTCCATTCCAGCCAGGACAAAAAACAGGGCGGGAATAAAAGCGGTTACCGCAATCCGGATTTTGATCGTATCGCAGACCTGTCGGCACGAACCATGAACAGAGCAAAACGTCAAAAACTGATCCGTGAGATGCAGAAAATTATTTTGCGGGATCTGCCATTTATTCCGCTTTACAATCCGATTTTGATTGAGGCGGTGCGAACAGAACGTTTCACCGGTTGGGTGGAAACACTGGAAGGTATCGGAAATATCTGGTCCTTTTGTGAATTAAAGCCAAAGTAAGGACCTTTCCCTGCATGGAATTTAGAAGGTATATCACCACCAGGCTGGTTCAGATTCTGATCATTTTTTTTGTGATCCTGACCGTCTTGTTTCTGCTTTTTCGTCTCGCACCGGGGGACCCCATCTCTAGAATGGTCGATCCGGATATGACCCCGGAGGATGCCGCGCATCTAATCGCCCAACTCGGTCTGGATCAGCCCCTGTGGAAGCAGTACCTTATTTACCTGAAAAACTTTTTCTCAGGCAACTTCGGGGTCTCCTTTTATTACGGGGAACCGGTCGTTCAAATTATCTGGAACCGGCTCCCCAATACGATTTTGCTTTTCACTACATCGATTATACTTTCATCGGTTGTCGGCGTATTTCTGGGTAAAATCGCCTCATGGCATAAAGGGAAAAAAACAGACACATGGATGACCCTGGGCGCGCTCTGCACCCATACGCTCTTTCTCCCCTGGCTGGCACTGATTATGATCTGGGTGTTTGCCTACAAATTGGACTGGTTTCCGATCAACGGCATGATCTCTGAAGACATCTGGCTCGATCCCGGCTCCGGCATCTGGTTAAAAACGATGGATGTCATCCGTCACATGGCTCTACCTCTCTGCACTCTTTTTCTGATACATTTCGGGAGTTACCTACTGATTATGCGAAGCAGCATGCTCGAGACATTAAAGGAAGACTATATCCTGACCGCAAAAGCCAAGGGTCTTAAAGAGAAAAACATCCGGAACCGCCATGCAGCCCCTAACGCGGCTTTGCCGGTTGTTACCAGTGTCGGTTTGAGTCTCGCTTTTTCCATCAACGGCGGAGCGTTGACGGAAACGGTCTTCAGCTGGCCCGGAATCGGGCGAGAGCTGGTATTTTCTGTCAGCAACAATGATTACCCATTGGCACAGGCTTCATTTTTATTGATTGCCATAGTGGTTCTCTTTTCCAATCTGATCGTGGATATCCTGTATGCCTATCTTGACCCTCGTATTCGATATTGACGGTTAATAAAAGCCGTAGGACAGATGACACAAAACCGAATAGATATATCAATGTCAGACCGTTCTTTTTTCAGGAAATCTCACCTTCTCACCCGGTTTTTGGGTGGCTGGTCTATTTTTAAAGAGAGCCTTCTTGGAAAAATCGGGATGGCTCTCTTAATCCTCTTTGCCCTGATGGCAGCTGGAAGTTTTATTCCACCGCTCATTGACCCGATGTACAATCCGATGACAGGGGTGGACCCGGATATTCCCAATTCCACCGGTCCGACTATCAGCCACTGGCTCGGAACCGACTTTATGGGACGGGATATCTTCAGCCAGCTCCTGGCCGGCGCCAGAGTCGCTTTCATGGTCGGCGTTTCCGCCGCTTTCATGAGCATTTTCCTGGGAACCACCATCGGGCTGGTCGCCGGATATGCCGGAAAAATCGTAGATATCCTATTAATGCGACTGGCTGACATGATCATGGTCATGCCCACATTGCTGGTCGTTCTTATACTGGCCGCCCTTTTTGGCCAGCTTAATATCTGGACCATTGTCCTGATCATTGCGCTTTTCCGGTGGCCGGGGGTCTCCCGCGTAATTCGGGCTCAGACCCTTTCGTTGAAACAGCGGCCGTTTATCGAAGCGGCCAGGGTGGCCGGTGCGTCACATATGAGAATCATTTTTCGGCATATCATGCCGAATGTGCTGCCGCTGGCATTTTTATACATGACCTTTCGTGTGACCTCCGCCATTGTTATCGAGGCTGCCCTGGCTTTCCTGGGGTTCGGGGACCCCGGAACGGTCAGCTGGGGTATGATGCTCCAATGGGTATGGAAGACCGGTCACATGTTCAAGGCCCCATACTGGCTGCTGCCGCCCGGAATTTGCATCTCCCTGATCACCCTCTCTTTTTATATGCTGGGCCGGGCGATGGATGAAGTGCTCGACCCGAGGCTTAGAAAGGAGGGCGAGGTTGACTGACATGCCGTTGCTGGAAGTGGAAAATCTGAGTATCGGCTATCAGACCCGCAAGGGGTTCCTAAAAGCGGTGGAAGGGGTTTCTTTTACTTTGGAAAAAGGTAAATCTTTAGGGTTTGTGGGGGAATCAGGTTGTGGAAAGACCACAATCGGTATGGCCCTGATGGGCTTGCTGCCGAGCAACGCGATGATCGTTGAGGGACGAATTCTTTTCGAAGGTGAAGATCTGGTAAAGCTGTCCGATGACCGGATGCGCCGCATTCGGGGGAGAAAAATTGCCATGATTTTTCAAGCAGCCATGAACGCTTTAAACCCGGTGCTTCGCGTCGATGACCAGATCGCGGAAGCTATCCTGGCACACGATCCTGATTGTTCCAGAAAAGATGCCAAAAAACAGGTGGCGTCGCTTTTTGAACTCGTGGGAATTCCCGAAAAGCGGATGAGAGATTATCCCCATCAATACAGCGGGGGGATGAAGCAGCGGGCCATCATCGCGATGGCGCTATCGTGCCGGCCGGCATTGATCATCGCAGATGAACCGACCACCGCCCTCGACGTCATCGTACAGGATCAGATTTTAAAAGAGACAAAGAAGCTTCAGAAAAAATTCAATATCAGCATTATTTTCATATCCCATGATATTTCCATAGTGGCCGATGTCTGCCACGATATCGGTGTCATGTACGCCGGACAGCTAATCGAATACGGAAAAAGGGAGGAGGTGTTCGATTCTCCGACCCACCCATATACCAATGCCCTGCTCGCATCATATCCCACCCTGACCGGTGAACGGAAAGCCCTCAAATCGATAAAAGGGGAAACCCCCAATCTCATTCATCCCCCCGATGCCTGCAGGTTCTGCGATCGATGTTCCCGGTCAGGCGCCACATGCAGCATTGAAACGCCGATATGGGAGGAAAAAAGCCGAACCCACCGGGTCCTTTGCTGCATCCCCGAAAGGACAGGATAACACCGGTGGATATAGAGAAAAAAAAACCGGTCATAAAGCTCGACCGGGTCAGCAAATTCTATCGATCGAAAAGCTCATTTTTCAAAGAACAAAAAGAAGCGATCGTTGCTCTCGACCGGATTTCACTGAAGATCTTTGAGGGTGAAATATTCGGACTGGTGGGCGAAAGCGGGTCCGGAAAGACCACCGCCGGCCGGCTGATTGTCAAGCTCGAGGAACCGGATGAGGGAAAGATCTATTTAGGCGACAATGAGATTACCGGGCTCAAGGGAAAGCCGATAAAAAAGTTTCGTCTCAAGGTTCAGATGACATTTCAGGACCCATACCAATCTCTCAACCCCCAGATCTCCATATACGACACGATTGCGGAACCGTTGATCATCCACCGGATCGGAAACGCTGTAATACAGCAGACAACAGTACGGGAAACCATGGCTTCGGTAAAGCTTTCCCCGCCGGCCGATTTTTTTCATCGCTTCCCGCATCAACTGAGCGGCGGTCAGCGGCAAAGGGTTGCCATCGCCAGGGCTATGGTGTTAAAACCGCAGTTTTTAGTGGCTGATGAACCGACTTCCATGCTCGATGCCTCCATTTCCGCCCAGATTTTTAACATTTTGCTGGAAATTCGAAAAAAATATAATACCTCCCTGCTATTTATCAGCCACAGCCTGGCGGCCGCCCGTTATCTCTGTGACCGCATCGCGGTGATATACCGCGGGAACCTGGTGGAGACCGGACCGGCCGAAGAGATCATACAAAATCCGAAACACCCTTACACACAGGCCCTGATCGATGCTCTTCCCAAATTTGCCCGCTTTAGCCAAACCGTCCGTTACGACACGCTTTTGCGCCCGGAACGCCCGGGGTTCACGCGCGGATCCTGCCCCTTTTTCAACTGTTGTAAAATCGCCGACCCACCTAAATGCAGCAGGGAAAAGCCTCCTATGGAAAAGATCGGTGAAGGTCACGAAGTGGCCTGTTTTTTTTCTTTTAAAACAAAATAGTTGAAAAATGCTTGACATCGTAGTTTTTTGTTGTTAAGTTCATCAGCGATATATTCTCCACATCCAGATAGATAAAATGTTCTGTTTTATCAGGATGTTGAGAATAAAAAAATCTGTTTCAAACCGGAAAGGAGGTGAAAAGGGTACGGTCATAAAGATTCAAAAGGTAAAGATTTAGGTAAC
>CAZSON010000182.1:0-5863 GCA_964608375.1 uncultured Desulfobacter sp.
AGATCTTATAGATGATTCTTGTTTCCGTAATGAGGATGTCGATGTACCGATCGTGGGGCTCCATCGGTACCTGCTGAACAATCTGGTCTTCAAAGGCAAGAGAGACCTTCCGAGTGGTGTTCGGGAGTTTTGGAATAAGCCGGTCGTAATATCCTTCACCTGATCCGATTCTTCCCCCCTTTTCATCAAATGCAATGCCGGGGATAAATGCAATATCAATATACTCAATAGGGACAATTTTACAAAGCTGCCGCTTCGGTTCTTTTATGCCTCTAGATCCAGTTTTCAAATCTGCTTTCAAATTCCCAACTTTCATCAATTCCATCTCGTGTTTTTCAATGTCAAAGGCTGGGAGAACAACAGTTTTGTTGATGCTGAAACATCTCCCAATGATTTCCTCCATCCTGACATTATTGCCTTTATTGAGATGGAGAAGCGCAATTTTTGCTTCCAGAAAATTGGCAAATTCAAATAATCGATTTTCAATATCTTTGGTCTTTTTTAATCGCTCGCTACGAGAGCGAGAATTGAGAACATTTTGAATTTCACTTCGTATGTCGTTCTTTTTCTCTCGGACTTCTTCCATCGGTATCTCCTGCCAAAATTATGAAAATAGTTTGTGGAGATTATAATAGACTGAAATGACCACCAAAGTCAACTTTCAAAGATCATTGACTAAAAACCAGATCCATGTTAATTTTTACAATTTAAGTAAAATTAATTTTCCAAAAAATATAGGTATTGTTATGCTTGAAATCAAGTTTGTTAATAAAAATTTATTTGAAGTAAAAAATGCCCTTTTGATGCGCGGTGAAACCGCAGATCTTGATACATTCCAAAGTTGTGAGGCCAAACGCAGAGAATTTCTTTTTGAAATTGAAAAATTGAGACATCACCGCCATGTGGTTTCTGATCAAATTGCGGAAATGAAAAAAAAACAGGAAAATACTGAAGATCTGCTAATAAAAATGCGCGCGGTTTCAACAAAGATCAAACAACTTGAAAAGAACTTTTCGGAATGTAACGAAACCATGGAGCAGATCCTCATGGGCCTGCCAAATATGCCCCATCGATCGGTTCCCGCGGGAAACGACAGCTCAGATAACCCGGTTTTAAAGCAGGTGGGTGAACATCCGAAGATAAGTTTCAAACCGCAGCCACATTGGAGCCTGGGGAGCCGGCTCAACATTTTGGATTTTGACCGAGCCTCCAAAATAGCAGGCGCCCGATTTCCGCTCTATTTCGGCGCTGGTGCAAGACTGGAGAGGGCTCTTATTAATTTTATGCTCGATGTACACACCACTGAACACGGTTACAAAGAGGTTCTTCCTCCATTTATCGTAAATCGACAAAGCATGACGAATACCGGTCAACTCCCGAAGTTTGAAGAAGATCTTTTCAAACTTGAAGGATGGGATTATTTTATGATCCCGACCGCAGAGGTCCCGGTAACCAATATTCACCAGAATGAGGTCCTGAATGAAGATCTTCTCCCGATCAACTACACCGCCTACACCCCCTGTTTCCGCAGCGAAGCAGGCTCATATGGAAAAGATACAAAAGGATTAATCCGCCAGCACCAGTTCAACAAAGTGGAACTCGTTAAATTCACCAAGCCTGAAACTTCCTACGAGGAACTCGAAAAACTTCTAAGCCATGCTGAAACCATTTTGCAATATTTAAAACTCCCTTATCAGGTTATAACCCTCTGTGCAGGAGACCTGGGTTTCTCAGCGGCAAAAACATATGATATTGAAGTCTGGATGCCTGCCCAGGCCGTTTACAGGGAAATCTCTTCATGCAGCAATTTTGAAAGTTTTCAGGCCCGGCGTGCGAACATCAGGTTCAGAAGAAAAGGGAAAAAGGGCACCGAATTGGTCCACACGTTGAACGGATCAGGGCTCGCGGTAGGACGTACGGTTGCCGCCATACTTGAGAATAATCAGCAGGCGGACGGATCGGTGATCATCCCGGAGGTTTTAAAATCTTATATGGGAAATATGGACGTAATAACACCATGATATTGCAGGACTGTCCGGAAGAGATTCGGCCTTATCTTCTTCCGAAGCAAAAAGGGAAGCTGATTTATCGCTGTTTGGGTTGTGGCTTGGAATCCGGCATAGAATCTCTTTTATATACCTGTCCAAACTGTGGACAGGTGCTTATGATTTATGATCTCGAATTTGACCGGTTAAAAAAAATCCCACAAAAAATATGGCGACAGATTTTTAATTATCGTAAAATGCTGACGATCCCTGCCCTCAAGGGGATCTACATGTATCACGAATTTATCGGACCGATCATGCCGCTTGACGCCGTTGTCTATCTCGGTGAGGGCCACACGCCTGTTGTGCAGGCAAATGGATTTATGCAGGATCGCGCAGGCATACAGTTTTACTTTAAAAACGACGGCCAGAACCCCAGTGCCTCTTTCAAAGACCGGGGGATGGCCAGCGCCATGAGCTACATTCATTTTTTACTGCAGAAAGGATGTCTCTCAGATGTGTTGGCCATATGTGCATCAACCGGAGATACATCCGCAGCTGCAGCATTGTACGCATCCTTTCTCAATCCCCGGGTCAAATCCGCCGTTTTGCTGCCTTATAAAAAGGTAACAGCACAACAGCTCTCCCAGCCATTGGGTAGCGGAGCAAAAGTGTTTGAAATTCCAGGTGTGTTTGACGATTGCATGAAAGTGGTTGAGGCTTTATCAGACACTTACAATGTGGCTCTTTTAAATTCAAAAAATGCCTGGCGACTTCTGGGTCAGGAGTCGTATTCTTACGAAATCGCCCAGGATTTTGAATTTAACATGGAAAACAAAGTCGTGGTTTTACCGATCGGCAATGCTGGCAATATCACGGCTGTGATGAGCGGATTTTTAAAGTTTTATGAGACCGGCATTATCGACACTCTGCCAAAAATAATTGGGGTGCAATCCGAACATGCCAACCCGGTTTACCGCTATTATCTTGAACCGGATCCGAAGAAACGAAAATTTGTTCCCCTTACCGTAAAATCGAGTGTCGCCCAGGCCGCCATGATCGGCAACCCGGTTTCAATGCCAAGGGTGATTCACCTGGTGGATCTGTATAACAATATGGCGGGCAAACAGAAAACTTTTTTTGTTGATGTTTCGGAACAGGCCATAATGGACTGGGAGATTCTGGCGAACCATAATGGACATATTGCCTGCACGCACGGTGGCGAATCGCTCGCCGGACTCGTGGCCGCCAGAAAAAAAGGAATAATTAATAAAAATGAAACAGGCATCGTCGATTCCACTGCCCATGCATTGAAATTTGCGGGTTTTCAGGAGATGTATTTTAAACAAAACTTCCCGCCGGAATTTGAAATAGTTCCTGATCAACGATTGGTTAACGCCCCTGAATTTATTCGACCAAAAAATCTCAAAAAGGTTCCGGAGCCGGGAAAACCGTTGAAAGGAAATGAATTGAGGCTGTTTATCAACTGTATTTCCGAAGAGATAGCTAAGATCCTTGAACTGGAAAAGGTATAAATAACATGAAACCGTATCGTCTTAATTTTGCGGCCGGGTTTATGATGATACTATTTTTAGTTGCAGCGTGGCATCCTGACCCGGTTTCTGGTGATTTCTTATTCAAAAGCTACATTGTTAAAAAGGATCTGGGGAGGGACATTCTATGTGACCCCCATATCGTTCAAAAGAATGAATCGCTTGTAAAGCTTTTTAAACAAAAAGGGGAGATTTCCTATAAGAATTTCCAGGAGTTTTTGAGAATATTTCAACGGATCAACCCGCATGTCCAGGACATCGACAAGATCTTACCCGGTCAGCAAATTTTTATCCCGATAAAAAAATTGCAATCCGATGCCCTGCCCGGACAATCGACCGGGGTTGTTACCATCCCTTTTGTGACCATCACCAACGTAAAGGAAATCATCGAAACACACTCCGCGACCTATGAAGTTCAAAAGGGCGATTCCATATTCAGCCTGATCGACCGAAAATTTCGCGGGCACGGAAAAAAGTCGTATCAGGAGGGAACCAAACTGTTTCGGTTGATCAACCCGGATATCGAAGATTTGAATCGTATTTACCCCGGTCAGGTTATACGGCTGCCAGATCCGGCGATACTAAATGAACCATGGTATCCTTCTCTTTTTGACCGCAAAGGCAATCTGATCTCAACGGCAGAGGTCAGCACGCGTTATCCCGGTACCGGCATCATATCAAAACTTCCCCCTTCAATTCCAAAACCCGGCCGACCTTTCACACCGCTTGATCAAACCGCAGCCCTCCTGAAGGCCACACTTTCCAAAAAAGGGATCTACTACTTTCCAAGACAAGGTAAAGCCGACCTGGGACTGAATATCGCAGAAATTCCTTTCCTCTCTCTCAAAGATGGAACAAAGATTCTCTTCCCCGGGAAAGGATCTTTGTCCGATGAGGACCTCGGCGTCGTAAGATCGTTTTGGAAACGGATCAGGATTGTTCCAAAGCCCCCCAAAATGTCCATCGAACAACTTTTGGACGCTATCTCCGAGGCGATTAACACCTTTTCTCCAAACACCCGTATTTCCTTTTTTGATGGGGACGTCAAAGTGGAAGTTCGCGCCAAATGGCTGATAGAGCAACCGGCCGAAGACGGAAAAACAGTTACCAGGATCTGTATCACACCGATCGACCGGCCGGGGGAGCGGATCCATCCGTCAATGAACCGATACCTGGCAAAAAACAATATTGTCATCAAAGAGATCCTGGGCGGCGTAATCTCCGATCCGCCAAAAATCATCCCTGAAAAAAATATGCCAAAAATGAACCGGCCCACAAACCTTCGCTTCGCTGACCGTAAAGCCCTGATAAAGGCGCTTTCTTCGGTCATTGGGTATAAATTTGCCGAAGACATCACCGTAAGCTTTCCATATGCCGGCGCCCAGGTTAACGCACTCACAAACCTGATCACCCGGCCGGATGGAGAGCCGTTGCTGGTCGATTTTGGCAATCTTCAGGGTGACGCTGCACGCGCAATTAAAAAGACCGGCATTGATATCATCCAGATCAAAAGCGAAGCGCCGTTTCGAAATACCATTGACAAATTGCTTCGTGCCCTGGGAGGGAGGTATACGGAAAACCCTGTTTTTTTGGGCGCAAAAAGACCAAAGGTCTACAATGTCTCTTTAACGGTACCGGGCTTTTTGGTGGGAAATAGACTGAAAGTGAAAACATTGCTGACCGATAACGGTTTAGATCATGATTTAATTTTATTTTTAAGGGATCAGGGTATCGAGATCCTGATGACCGGTCCGGACAAAACCGCAAACCTATGGGGGAGTATAAAGTAATGAAAAAGCTAACCGCCAGCTTTCTGATCTTAAATTTAATCTTTTTGTTCTTTGTGACCGCCTGTGCCACAAAACCCAAAGTGCAAAAAAGAAAGGAAGGCGCCCTAAGAAATCTTGGAGAAAGTTATATGGCCCAGGGAGACCACACGGCAGCCTTAAAGGAGCTTTTAAAAGCGGAGAAGATGTACCCCGAGGATCACCTTCTGCAGTACGACCTGGGGCTGGTATACCTGGCCAAGGAGAGGCTCGATCTATCGATTCTGCACTTCAAAACAGCCCTCCGGATAAAACCGGACTATGCGGCCGCCAAAAACAGCCTGGGCGGGGTTTATCTGGTCAAAAAAGAGTGGGATACCGCCATTGCCATTTTAAAGGAGGCCACGGAAAATCTTCTCGATCCGTCGCCGCACATTCCGCTTTCCAATCTGGGGTGGGCCTATTACAACAAAAAGGATTACGCTCTGGCTGAAAGGTACTATTCCGCCGCTTTGAAAAAAGCGCCGAACTATATCATTGCACTTCGCGGGCTCGGCCG
>CAZSON010000183.1:0-5826 GCA_964608375.1 uncultured Desulfobacter sp.
TTCTACCATTTATATTATTCAGAGAAAGAATCTATAAAAAGGGGGAAAAAAATGCCTAAACCTGAAATTGAATTTAAAGATTACGACACATCCTATGAATGGCGCACGGTGGAAGGCGATACTTTTGGGATTAAAGAAAAGATTCTCAGCCAGGATCCGGACACGGGAGATTATACACGCATACTGAAATTTCCTCCGGGCATTGAAACTTCAGAAACGCTGGTCCATGATTTCTGGGAAGAGGTACTGATAGTGGAGGGCAGTCTATATGACATCGCTAAGAACGAAACATACCTGCCCGGGTTTTATGCCTGCCGGCCACCGGGTATGATCCATGGTCCGTATAAAATCCCTCACGGTTGTGTCACTTTTGAAATCAGGTATTATAAAAAATAGGCTTCATTGATTAATCATTCAGAATCATTGGGCCTTGGACATTATCTCTTAAAAGAGGAAGGAGAATTAAATTGCAATTGGAAGTTGTACTAGAAACAAAACAGGAGCATCGGCAGATCAAATTTAACTGCAACCGCATGGTCAATGCCGGATATGCAGGCAAGAACCAGGAGGAAGTTCGCCGGCACATCCAGGAGTTAGCCGAAAAGGGCATCTCCGGTCCACGCTCGACGCCGACGTTGTACCCTGTGGTTCGCACTGCACTGGCAACTGATTCAGCAATAGAAGTTTACGGTAACAAAACTTGCGGTGAAGTGGAATATGTCCTTCTCATTGTTACTGAAGGAGAAATCTACGTCGGCTTAGGCAGTGATCATACGGATCGGCATTTGGAGGAATCCGACATACCCCGTGCGAAACAGATTTGCCCCAATATATTAAGCCGTACGGTTTGGCCATTGGATGAGGTGGAAGGTCACTGGGATGATCTGCTCCTGAGCGCCCGTGCGCTAGAGCGGGGAAAAGAGATCCTCTACCAGGAAGGTCGTCTGGAATTACTTTTAAATCCGGCGGAACTGATAGCGTTTGTAAAAAGCAACATCCAGGGACCATTGGATAATATGATTATCTTTTCAGGAACCATCGGCATGCTGACTGACGATTTTGTGTTTGCTGAAAAATTTTGTGCTCAATTAATAGACGAAAAGCTGAACCGAGGTCTTGAAATTGCTTATGACATAAAACCCTTAGACTACCTTACTGAATAGTAGATAACAAAAGAAAGAAGAACAAAGATGAAGATTGCGTCAATTCAAATGTCGGTCGTTGAAGGAGACAAAACAGCCACTATTGACAAGGCTGTTGAAAATATCCATCGCTGTGAGGGATGCGATCTGATCATATTGCCGGAAATATGGAATATCGGCTTTATGAGCTTTGATCGCTACATCCCCGAAGCCGAGGACAGTCAGGGTCAAACTCTGACAAGGCTGGGCGAGGCGGCCAAAGAGACCGGTGTTTATTTGCATACGGGTAGCTTCGTTGAAGAGAAAGATGCCAGGTACTATAATTCCAGCTACCTGATATCGCCCGATGGAGAGGTCCTTGCAAATTATCTCAAAATACACCTCTTCGGTTACAATTCAAAAGAAACCCAAATGCTGACCCCCGGAGATAGGGTCGTTGTGGTCGATACTCCGATCGGTAAACTCGGTCTTGCCACCTGCTATGATCTGCGCTTTCCGGAACTGTTTCGCAAAATGGCTGAAAAAGGCGCTGAAATTTTTCTGATCTGCTCCGCATGGCCATACCCCAGACTTGAGCACTGGCTGATGTTAAACAGGGTGCGCGCATTGGAAAACCAGTGTTTTCTGATGTCATCCAATTCAGTTGGCTTTAACCAGGGTATTCAGTTTGTCGGTCACAGTATGATCACAGACCCCTGGGGGACGGTAATGGCCGGTGCCGGTGATAACGAAATTATTATCAAATCCGAAATCGACCTGGTTGAAATGCAAACCGCTCGTCAACAGTTCCCGGCGTGGGCCGATCGAAAGGATTGGCTGAAAGAGTCAGGCATATAAGGACAATTTGAAATCGGGAAAAAGGAGAATCAGCATGGCAAATTTAGCAGTAAATTTTTGCGGCGTTTCCATTAAAAACCCTTTGGTGGCGGCTTCTGCCGAGCCAACGTTGAACGCCGACAATATGAAAAAATGCATTGATGCCGGCGCGGGAGGCGTTATCGCCAAAACCATGACCGACTCACCGGCCATGCGGGAGCTGACTACCAGGGCCAAATGGCGATTTTTAAACGAGCGCCATGAAGTCTGCCATGGAAAAGTTCCTCGCGGATTCAGTCTTTACAGCCGAAGCGGGCTGGCAATTGAACCACCCGAGGACTTTATTACAGAGATAAAAAAAGCAATGACATATGCAGAAGAGAATAATGCGGTTGTCATCGGCAGTATCGGTTCGATCGAGCTGAGAGGTTGGGTCACGCTGGCAAGACAAATGGAAGATGCCGGTGTCCCGCTGGTTGAGTTGAATTTTGGTTGCCCGCATCCGAAACTGATGCCCGGCATACGTACCGGCATGAATGTGGGGCAGGATTTTGACTACGCCTGCGAGATCACCCAGGCTGTAGCTGAAGCTGTGGATGTTCCGATCATGATCAAAGTGACTCCCCAGGTGACTGACCTGGTTGAATTTTCAGGAATGTTGAAAGATGCAGGTGCGGAGGCTGTGACCCTGACCAATCGTTTCATCGGCTTTGTCCCGGATATAGAGACCGGAAAACCCTTGATATACGGTCAGGCCGGTGTCGGCGGTCCGTGGACCAAGCCGTTGACACTGCGCTGGATCAATGAAGTTAGAAAGGCCTATAACGGAAAAATTTTTATTGCCGGTACCAACGGCGCCTATGATTGGCGTGACATCGTCATGTTTATCATGAGTGGCGCCCATATCGTGGAAATGTGTTCGGCTGTCATGTGCTACGGCTATAGCTGGCTGGGAAAGCAGGTAGAGGGCCTGGAAAAATTTATGGATGAAAAGGGGTACACAACTATCGATGAAATGCTCGGTATTGCATCAGACGCTGCCATGGCTTACTGTGACATGCCCGCCGAAAAGGCAAGGGTCGTTGAGGAAAACTGCATCAACTGCAAAAGATGCCTTAAAGTCTGCTTCTCAAACGCCATGCAGGACGGAGAAGAATGTACGTGGGTCAACGGTGAAAATTGTATCGGCTGCGGCGGGTGTTACTCGGTCTGTCCGGCAGAGGGTGCGATCAAAATCGAAGTTGTATCCGAATCCGAAATTTGCGAACCGATGGTGCAACATTGATGATCTCTTTGCATCGAAATGGTGGTGTTCATGAAACCGGTTATTCAATTTTTATCCGATGAAGAGGTTAAATTTCTTCACGACCGGTCGCTGCAGATCTTAAAAGAAATCGGCATACGTCTGCCCCACGAAGAGGCACTTGAGCTGATGTCGCAAAACGGGGCTGAAATTGTGGATGAAAATGTCGTGCGATTTCCTGCCGGTCTGGTCCGCAACGCCATCGAAACGGTACCCAAGCGAAAGGATGTCATCCTTTACGGCCGCGACCCGGAACACGATCTGACCTTTGCAGAGCACGCGCCCGTCCTTGCGTGTATGACGATGGCTGTGAATGTAATTGATCCTAATACCCGGCAGAAACGACCGGCTACCAACGATGATCTTGCTGCTTTGACGCGAATGGCCGATCGATTGGAAAATATCCGGGTAAGCGGCGGTCTCGTGACACCCCAAGAGGTCCCGGGAGAGTTTAATGATTGGTACACTTGGGCCACCACTATTAAAAACACAACAAAGCACATTACCGGCGGGATGGCGGGAGCACGGTGTGTTCAAGATGCTGCAAAAATGGGGGCTATAGCACTCGGTGACGAGAAACGCTTCCGTGAAAGACCGTTTATATCCGGCTGGGTTTTGACTCTGCCGCCTTTTGCGATCGATCCGGAGTCCCTGGAAGCACTAATGGAAATGAGCCGATGGAAGATACCGATCATGCTGAGTTCCGGACCGATCCTGGGAACCTCTTCTCCGGTGACGATCGCCGGCACTATTGCCCAGGCCCACGCCGAAATTTTGGGATGCATGGTTGTTTCCCAGCTGGTAAATCCCGGAGCTCCGATCGTATATACCAGCTTTGCACGCGGTATGGATATGAAAAGCGGCAATATATCGATGGCATGCCCTGAATTCGGGATTCTTAAAGTTGCCATGGCTCAGATGGGAAAATATCTGGACCTGCCGATTCGTATGCCTTCGATGCTGCGAGATTCCAAGATGTTGGACGCCCAGGCGGGGTTTGAAACCGGAATGGTTGGTACGGTAACCGGTTTGATTGCCGATTTAATGGACGGTATGCAGCTGGACATGGATCTGGTAGTCGATTTTGCGGATCTGATCTTTTGTGACGAGTGCATGGCAGGTATCCGGCGTATGGCCAGAGAGTTAGTCGTTGACGAAGATTCCATTGCACTTGACGTCATGAAGGAGGTCGGCCCCGGCAGTACCTTTCTCAGCCATTCCCACACTTACGAACACTTTCGCCGGGAATTGTGGGATCCCGAACTGATGGAACGACGAAATTGGGATCTGTGGGAAAAAGACGGCTCCTTGGACATTTTCAAAGTCGCTGAAAATAAGATGCTGGGCATGTTGGCAGAAAAACCGGCTGCTTTGCTACCGGAAGAGGCGGAAAAACGAATCGATGAAATAGTAATGATTGCACAAAATAAGTCATAATTTTATTGCACCCTTAAACATTTACATCTTTTCATTGCATAATCCCGATTTTGTATCATTATCCCTGAAAAAAAATATTTCGACTGCGGATCAAGTATCGATCATGCGTTTTCGTATAATATCCGTTTTTCCGGCTCCATCGATGCCAACCGCTTTTTTGCCTCTTCCGGTGTCACCGCTTCGAGGGAACCGTCCGGATTCTGCACGATGACACCGCTTTCGATCAGCAATTTGAATCGTTTTTGACGGACCTCTTTATCCGGATGGCAGATGAGCTGACAGTTTCCGCAGGTTAATTGTACCCTGTCTCCCGGCATAAGGGCATTAAAAAGGGACGGTCCAGATCTTGGCCGTTTCAGATAGGGGCCAACGGAATCGAGAAGCGCCGGAAAGAATTCATCGTCATTATCCGGTATGGGGAATCTCCCGGGTGACCACGTCGACCATTTCCCGGATTTATGCAATCCGGTAAAGCCGCCGCAGACATAATCACAGCGGCTATGGTGGTGTTTTTTTGAATATGAAAAATCAACGCCTCCCATTGTTACCGTAATTTTCTCTTCGCCGTCAATAAACCCTGATGCACATGCAGCTTTGCACAATCGGCAATCATCGCAGTAGTTGTCTTCTACAGGGATCGGTTCTGTCGGAATCAGCTCAGCTTCTGTGACCACCGATCCGAGGATGATGGCGGCGCCGTCTGTTTTCGTTAAAACGTTTCCGGACAACCCGAAAAAACCGACCCCTGAGCGAACCGCCAGATATCTGTGGGATATGGGCGGTTTTTCATCATAAATTCCATTTGTGGTGTCTGTCCGGTAGGAGGTATTCGCTGTCAACGGAACCGATGCAAAACCTTTATGTTTTAAATAATTGGCCAGCTCCAATGAAATACCGCTGGCCATAACATTAACGCAAATATTGTTTTGAAAGTGTGCCTGGTAGTCTTTTTTGTTCAACCATGGGGTGATATGATGATGGTCCAGAGGTATGGCAAAACTGACAGCTGCTCTGGCATCAGGGAGCACATATGATAGATCTGTGGAAGGTGGGCCCCCTGCAAGCATTTGCGTTGTGGCAATTCCAACCGTGCTGGCCCCATAGCAGAGGGCCAGATCTTTTACCCTT
>CAZSON010000184.1:0-1143 GCA_964608375.1 uncultured Desulfobacter sp.
TGCCTAGCAATGCACCGACAGGGATGCTGAGCTGGCGAAACGCCGCAACATAACTAACATTTGTGACATAGTTCATTGCGCCTAAAACCATACCATAGGTCAAGTAGATTCCGATACCGGTTATGGCTGCCGGGCCTTTTAAATAGTGAACAACATCATAAAAACCCTTATGTTCACGAGGATCAAAGAGTAAAAAAATACCCAACCACAGCGAGCATGCGCTTCCCTCCAATAACAGGTAAATCAGTGTGGCGTCTACCGGGTGAAATTGGTTGCCTGGGATCCCTCGAAGATACCGCAGTGCCGTATCATCTGTTACCGTATAACCTGTGATACCGCCCGCGGCAAGGACCGCCAGAAAACAGGACAGGTTTTTATATCGTGATAGGTGAAACTCATCGAATGCTTTCATCGGCAGGCTGAGACATCCGAAAACAACAATAAGGATTCCGATGATGCACCACACACTCAAAGGTTTGCCATTTCCCAAAATGAAGGTGATGATAGAAACAAAAATTACCGGCAGGCTGCGTGCAAGGGGATATGCAATGGACATATCGCCGGAGCGGTATGAACCTGAAAGCGCTGCCATATATGCAGCCAAAAAAAAACCGGATATGACCACAAATATCCATACGGTCAATGGAATAAACTCTAATTTGTTCAAATAAAGCGGGAGGATGGCCAAGGGACAGATCAAGCCGATCGTGTTGGCTACAAAAAAGAATGCGATGGTCGGATGCTCTTTCTTGCTGAGAAAATTCCAACCGGCATGGGTAAAGGAAGAAATCAGGAGAAGAATCACGGCTATCACAGTCATATCTTAGACCTATGTGTTGTTCCCGCTACAAAACCTGAATTCAATTTTTTTTGCTTCCATCGCTATTATATTTATACCAACCTTTGCCGGTTTTGCGGCCCAGATGGCCTGCCTTGACCTTTCGCCTGAGCAACAACGGCGGATACCATCGGGGGTCTCCGGTTTCATTATACATGGCCATCATGGCGCCATAGGTTACATCCAGCCCCACCATGTCGCCGGTTTCAAAAATACCCATTTTTCTTCCGGCTCCCAGCCGGAGTCCCTTATCAATATCCTCAACCGTTGCCGCACCCCGTTCTACTAGGTTCATCGCTTCAATG
>CAZSON010000184.1:1243-5813 GCA_964608375.1 uncultured Desulfobacter sp.
CCGGAAGACGTTTTTTTGAGAAATGCACCAATACCTTCCAAGATCGAAAAATCGAGTAATCCTTATGTTAAGATCCCTTGGTTTAAGAGCGCCTGCGCAGCCTCTTCCCCATGCCCACGAAAACAGCTAAGATCCAGATAGATTTGAACGGGTGAAGCAATCCGCACCCCATGTGTTTCATAGCTGCCTGAGAAAATCCCCTGATCATACGGGGACAACAGGCTCAGATTCGCTCCACTGGTCACCTTTCTCAGACCCAGTTGCCAGGTTACATCTTCTTTCGTTTCTTCAATGTACGCAAAGACCTTTTGATATCTAACGGTTGGAGCCAACCTGGAGGCGCCTGAAAAGCAGGTAAACGCATAAAGTAAATCTTTTCGGTTGCAAAGCGCAGCCAGTTCCGTTTCAATTTCAGCCACATCTTTCAATGAATAATAATCTGTGATTCGGTTTTTTTCAAAGGAATAGTTTTCAGCCCACTCTTTTAGAAGTGATTCGGGTGTGCTTAGAAAAAATCCATTTTTTTCAATTTGAATCCATTCCCGGTCTAACAATAATTTTTTAACATTTGAGACCTGCCCTAAACTGACTTGTGCTTCTTTAGCCAATTCTAGGGTTTTCCATACCTTTTTCGAATTGTTTGAAAGCACCCTGAGAATTCTTTCTGCCCGGGGTGAATAGAGAGAGCGCAAATCCCGCTTCTTTGTAAAAACATTTGGCTTGCCCTCCTGCTCAATATAAATCTGATCAAAACAGAGCCGACAATTTCCGGCCAAATCTAAATACCCAATCTCTTCACGGGTACAGATTTCCGCAGATTTCGCAGAGATATACGGGGCTACAAAAACGCCATAAACATCCTGACACTGATCACGGTGACGCAAAAGCTGATTAACCGCTTGTCGGGCGAGCCTTGGTTGACCATTTCCCATTACCTCTATCATCAGATATTTTACACTGCCAGGGTATGCGATTTCCACCCGTAAAATCTGAGGAACCCCTTCCGAGAACGCGTCTCTCCTAATTCCTTCGATTTTTAGAAAAGGAACTCGGTTTAAACAGACATTTAAGGCCTCGATTGCCCTTTTTTCGAGAAGATCAATAGATAATTTCATTATTTAAACCTTTTCAACAATTGCTGAAATATTCTATTAGAGTGAAACTGCTTATCTGTCAAGTTTTTTTATTGAAATACAATGTTCAGCATTTGTTGAAAATTACATTTATAGTGAAAATTAGATTGCATACGTTTATCTTTTTAGAGCAAAGCAACCGATCCTGTTCAATGCGGCGCTGTTTCATTCCTTTGCCCTTATTTTCGGGTTTTATCGATCAACATCTTGCTTTTTACAAAAAAATTGTCTATTTTATTAACATTTGATGAACATCATTGAAGCTAGGAATATAACCAAAACTTACACCATCGGCGGCAGAAGGATCCGTGTATTAAACGATGTATCACTTTGCGTAACAGAGGGGGAATTCCTGGTGGTTGAAGGAAGCAGCGGAAGCGGCAAGACAACTCTGCTAAGTTTGCTATCAGGCCTTGATAAACCTACAGCCGGCAGGATATTTATTGAAAAAAAGGATATCACCGATACGAAAGAAGATGATCTTGCGCCGCTTCGAAACAGCATTATCGGGTTTGTATTCCAGTCGTTTCATCTGGTACCTTCACTTACCGCCTTGGAAAACGTCATGTTCCCGGCCGAACTAAGGCGTGACCCAAAAGCCCGTGAAAAAGCAAAGACCCTTCTTAAACGGGTCGATCTCGTTGCGCGATGCGACAACTTCCCCCATCAGCTCTCAGGAGGTGAACTTCAACGGGTTGCGATCTGTCGGGCACTTATCAATAACCCAAAAATCATTTTTGCCGACGAACCGACCGGAAATCTGGATACCGAAAATGGAAGGGCTGTTCTTAAACTCCTTCTTGAATTTCACAAAGAGCGACAAACCACCCTTGTTTTGGTGACCCACAACTTCGAAATTGCGGGTATGGCGGACCGTATGATTATCCTTAAAGACGGCCGGATCAACGGTTTCAACCGCAATGAAAAGCATTCTGTTAAATAGACGTTTCATCATCAGGCAGATTATCCGTTCACGGAAACAGGCAACTGTTTTCGTAATGTGTGTGACACTTTCGATTGTTACTCTCATCGCAATAAACGGCTTTTCCACCAGTGTCCATACATCTCTCCTCAAAGAAGCAAAAACACTTCATGCTGCTGACATACTGGTCCGGTCCCATAATGAACTATCGCCATCGATCACAGATGCCGTTGCCCGCCTCGAAGACCTTGATCTAATCAAAAGCGCCCAGGTTTACGAGTTTTATTCCGTGGTTCGGGCCGGCGATGATCAAGGATCTTTATTGGCAAAGTTAAAAATCGTGACGTCAGGTTATCCCTTCTACGGGAACGTGGAGCTGCGATCCGGGCGTAAATTTACAAACGTCCTCAGCCGGGGTCGCATCATCGTAGCGCCGGCGCTGTTGAACCGGCTCAAACTCGGTATTGGCGATCAGTTGCACATCGGGCGGGCGATTCTGACCATCGAAGATGTGGTGATTGAAGAACCCGATCAACCGGTAAATTTTTTCTTTTTAGGCCCACGGATCTTTATTTCCGAAGAAGATCTTGAAAGGTTGGACCTTGTAAAAAAGGGAAGTCGGGTCCACTACACCTGTTTGATCAAGGTACGTGATAAAAAAAGCATCAACCGGATCGCAGATCAACTGACTGCAGCGGCAGACTCGGATTTTGAACGTGTCGATACTTACAGAACAGCCGAATCAGGTGTAAAACGATTTTTCGACAACTTACTTTTTTTTCTCAGCCTTATCGGTATTTTTATTCTGCTGCTGGCCGGTATCGGTATCCAGAGCGCCCTGGCCGCTTTTTTAAAGGAACATGAGAAAACGATCGCGATAATGAAGACCCTTGGCGCAACCAGCGGGTTTTTTACCCGCCAGTATGTTATTATCCTTGCCCTGCTCGGTCTTTTGGGATCAAGTCTTGGGCTTTTATTCGGCTTTTTTTTGCAGCATTTCATCGACAGACTTTTTACCGGATTTCTACCACCCAATATAAAGCTTATTATCTCCTGGAACGCTGTCATTGGAGGCCTGGGGCTCGGTGTCCTCGTGGTCGCTCTATTCTCATTTTTGCCTTTATACAGGTTAAGAGAGCTAAAGCCGGTCACAATCTTCAGAAAGGAATTTATTCGCACACAGAAAGGGCTGCCATATTATACGATCGGCTCGGTGATCTTTCTTTTTTTCATCGGTATGGTCCTGTTGCAGATAAGCGTTATTAAGACAGGCCTCTATTTCGTTTTGAGCGTAATCCTGCTCATCCTGATCACCGCAGTTGCAACGGAAATCGTTCTCTATTGCCTGCGAAAGATAGGGGTTCGTACCCTTACGATCAGACAGGCGCTCAAAGGATTGTTCCGGCCAAAAAATGCAACCAGGGCGATCATTATAACACTGACCGCCTCGCTTTCGGTTATTTTTTCAATCTATCTGCTTGAACAAAATCTGGACGCCGGATTTATTGAATCATACCCCCCGGATGCCCCAAACCTTTTTTTTCTAGATATTCAACCCGGCCAGATAGATGATTTTTCAAAAACACTCGGCCTGAAAACCGAATACTACCCGATTGTCAGGGCAAGATTGATTGCGATCAACGGTAAAAAAGTCGACCGGCAAGAAGAGCGGCAAAAACGGGGGGACAATCTTGCTCGAATCTTTAACCTTACCTATCGAAACCACCTGATAACGGATGAGGCTATCATCAAAGGCAAAAAATTGTACCGGGATGGCTGGGGAGATCTTCAGGTTTCTGTGTTGGACAAGGTCATTGAGATGAGGAATCTGGATATCGGCGACCATATTACATTCAAAATACAGGGGATACCGCTGGAAGCTACTGTTTCAAGTGTTCGCACTCACACGCGCGAATCGATCAGGCCGTATTTTTATTTTGTTTTTCCGGAGAAAACCCTGCAGGACGCTCCCCAAACAATCTTTACCGCCATCCGGATTAAAAAAAACCGAATACCCGCCCTGCAAACGAGAATCGTAAAAAAATTTCCTAATGTAAATGTTATTGACGTCACGCAAACCCTTTCTATCTTTGCGAAGGCGTTAAAAAAGCTTTCCGTTATCGTCCGGTTTTTTACCCTTTTCAGCATTGTTGCCGGTATCCTCATCATTTTCAGCTCTGTTTTAGCAACACGATTTGCCAGAATCCGGGAAGCGGTTTACTACAAGATTCTGGGGGCCAGAGGCGCTTTTGTACTAAAAGTCTTTATATTGGAAAATCTCTTCCTGGGCCTGGTGAGCGCCGGCCTCGCATTGATGCTTTCTCAGATCGGTAGCTGGGTGATTTGTACCTGGGTGTTCGATATTACCTACCAAATGTTTTTACCGGAAAGTCTGTTGATGGTACTGATAGCCGCACTGTTCGTCCTGGGAATCGGATTATTGCCCTCATTGTCCATCCTTTTGCAAAAACCGGTCTTGTTTTTGCGGCAACAAACAGATGAATAACAATTGGCG
>CAZSON010000185.1:0-5775 GCA_964608375.1 uncultured Desulfobacter sp.
ACTGAACAAAGCTATTTTATTTCAACCATCTCGTAAATCCTTTTCCCACCGGGTGTCTGTAGAACAATCTCATCCCCCGGTTTTTTCCCAATAATCGCCTTTCCTAGGGGTGAAACCACAGAGATACGCCCCTCCGTTATATTCGATTCATCCGCTCCCACCAGCTGATATTCAACCTTTTCAGTTGTCAGAATATTTTCCAAAATAATCGTACATCCAAATAACGCTCGATCTTTGGGGATTGAATCCGGGTTGATGATCTCTGCGTTGCACAGCTTGTACTCCAGATCGCCAATCCTGAAATCGAGAAATTTCTGCCGATCTTTGGCTGCTTCAAACTCAGCATTTTCTGAAAGATCGCCATGGGCCCGGGCCTCTTCGATCGCTTTGATGTTTTGGGGCCGTTCCACCGATTTCAAATGTTTCAGCTCTTCCTTAAGGGTTTGGTAGCCTCTACTTGTAATGGGAGTCGGATTCAAGAGTTTTTCCTAAAGATAGTCACTTGCCAGAACTTCCGCAATTTGTACTGCATTGGTTGCCGCGCCCTTTCTGATATTATCAGAAACCACCCACATGTTGATACCATTGGTTATCGATTCATCCTCCCGAATCCTACCGACCAGCGTTACATCCCGGCCGGCAGCGTCGATGGCCAGCGGGTAGATATTTTTTTCCGGCTCATCCACCACCTCGACCCCTTTTGTGAGCCTGAGAAGAGATTTCACCTCATCGGCTGTGATGTGTTTTTCCGTTTCCACATTAATAGATTCCGAGTGTGCATAAAAAACCGGCACGCGGACGGTTGTAGCTGTTATTCCAATTCGATGATCTTCTAAAATTTTTCTGCTTTCGTTTACCATTTTCATTTCTTCTTTGGTATAACCATTTTCCAGAAACGCATCGATGTGGGGCAGACAGTTAAAGGCAATTCGATGCGGGTAGACATTTTTCTTGTAATCGAGAAAGTTAATTATGGCTCTTGTCTGATCGAAAAGTTCATCAACCGCTTTTTTCCCCGTTCCGGAGACCGCCTGATAAGTTGAAACCACAATCCGCTTTATTCCGCATTTTTGATATATCGGAGAAAGCGCAACCACCATTTGTATCGTCGAACAATTCGGGTTAGCGATGATCCCTTTGTTGGAATAGTCTGAAATCGCGTGAGGATTCACTTCCGGCACAACCAGCGGCACTTCCGGATCCATTCGCCATGTACTCGAATTGTCGATTACCACACACCCTTTCTCTTTGGCAAAAGGTGCAAACCGTTTGCTGGTATTTCCACCAGCGGAAAAAAGAGCGATATCAACACCGTCCAATGACTGTTCCGTCAACTCTTCAACCGAAATGTCATCACCTCTAAAGCGAAGCTTTTTTCCCACCGAACGGCGAGAAGCCAGAAATCTAACCGACTTTATTGGAAATTTTCTCTCTTCCAGGGAGGCGATCATCTGATTTCCAACCGCACCGGTTGCACCGGCAACCGCAACATTCAATTTCTTTTCTGCCATGATTTCTTTTTTAGATTCCTCTTAACTCAGTTAGGACAGACTTTACGTTTCATTGATATACCCCGCCACAAGATCCCCAACTTCTTCTGTACGATACCCCATCTTACCTGCCGCCGTACTCTTCAAATGGTTCTGCAACACCTTGATGATCGAATTCTCCACAAAAGACGCTGCGACCTTCTCTTCGAACGTTTCAAGCATCATCTGGACCGCTGAAATCGCGGCTATAGGGTTGATCATCTGTTTGCCTGAATATTTTGGTGCAGAACCCCCGATAGGTTCAAACATTGAGATACCGTGGGGATTTATGTTTGCACCGGCGGCTACCCCCATTCCGCCCTGTATCATTGCGGCAAGATCGGTTATGATATCTCCAAACAGGTTGTCAGTGACAATCACATCAAACCATTCGGGATTTTTCACCATCCACATACAAACCGCGTCAACATGCGCATAATCAGTTTCAATATCGGGATATTCCGCTGCAATTTCATAAAACACACGCTCCCACAAACCAAAAGCGTATGTTAATACATTTGTCTTTCCACAAAGAGTTAGTTTTTTGGCTTTGTTTCGTTTGCGACAGTAATCAAAGGCAAATCGGATACATCTCTCCACTCCTTTGCGTGTATGGATTGAGTCCTGAAGGGCGATCTCATCTAAAGTGCCGCGCTTAAAAGAACCCCCAACACCGGCATAAAGCCCCTCCGTGTTTTCCCGGACCACCACAAAGTCTATATCTTCCGGCCGCTTATCTTTTAAAGGGGTATCGACCCCTTCATACAGTTTTGCCGGTCTAAGGTTTATGTATTGATCAAAATGCCGCCTGAGTTTCAAAAGGATCCCTCTTTCAAGGATACCCGGCTTTACATCCGGGTGACCGATGGCGCCCAGAAATATCGCATCCATTTTAGCAATCGATTCAAGAATGGTGTCCGGAAGAATCTCTCCGGTGGCATTGTAATGTCTACCGCCCAGGCTGTATCTGGTAATTGAGAATTCGATCCCGCACTTACCTGAAATTGTCTCAAGAATTTTAATCGCTTCAGCTGTAACCTCAGGTCCGATCCCATCACCTGGGATGACAGCCAATCGATACGTTTTTTTCATTTTTTCCCCGTTTCAAATTAAAAATATGGATCCATTTGAGCAAAATGGCCGACTCTATGGAGTAAAAATTACTACCTTTTTTAAATAGAATTCGTCCTGTGTTCGTCACTTTTGTGGGTTTCTAATTTTTTCTGTCTCCGCTTTGTGTGATACCGAACAGTGGAAGTAAGACCTGAACATATATAAGCAACCCCAAAAAGAAACAGCGCAATGAATGGCTGTGCGGCAATAAAAATTAGTATTAAAATAGCAGCGACCAGAACATTGAAATTCATTCTTCTAAAAAGCTCAGGTTTTTTGAAACTGTTGTATTTTATTGTACTTACCATTAAAAATGAAAGAAAATATAACATGATAAGAATAGATACCGGATTTTCATGGCCGACTATATTGAATCGGTGAAAAAACAGGATTGTCGCCGCGTTCATCCCGGCGCTTACCGGTATTGGGAGACCCACAAAATAATCACTGCTGACCGACCCCACCTGGGTATTAAAACGCGCTAAACGAAGCGTTCCACATGCCAGATAAAGAAAAGCAGCAAGCCATCCGAGTCTTCCCAGTGGCTTTAAGGCCCATAGGTACATCATGACGCCAGGGGCGAGGCCGAACGATATCAGGTCGGCGAGAGAATCGTATTCAATACCGAACTTGCTGGTCGTATTGGTTGCCCTTGCGATTTTTCCGTCCAGCATATCAAACATTGCACCGATGATAATCGCTATCGCTGCTGCAAAAAAATTTTTTTCTATAGCAGCAATGATCGCGTAAAAACCACAAAACAGGTTCAGAGAAGTAAATATATTCGGTAAAATATAAATTCCCCTATGAACTTTTTCTTTTTCAGATTTCCTTTTTCTCATCATTCCAGGTACCCCAACACCGAAGCACCGGCCTTCACCTTATCCCCTACGTCTACATGCAGTTTTGTTTCAGATGGCAGGTAAACATCAAGCCGGGAACCAAAACGAATCATTCCAAAACGCTCTCCCCGAGCCACAGAATCGTTTTTCTTAATTCGACACACAATACGCCTTGCAATAAGCCCTGCAATCTGGACCACACACAATTTTTTCCCATCTTTGGTTTCAAGAAAAACAGCATTATGTTCATTTTTTTTTGAGGCCTTGTCCAAATAAGCCGAGAAGAATTTTCCAGAAACATAGCAAATTTTTTTAACTTTCGCCTCATGCGGAATGCGATTGACATGAACATTGAACAGAGACATAAAAATACTGATTTTGTTGCATTCACCATCAAAAAACTCGGCGTCCCGCCATCTGCCCGCTGAAATGATCTTTCCATCCGCAGGAGATACCACGGCTCCATTGCGATCTGTGATAATCCGTTTCGGATCTCGAAAAAAATAACAGATAAAAAGGGTCACAAAAAGACCCAATAGTGCCAGGGCACCCAGCCCCAATAGAGCGAAGCCAGCCGTTATGAAAGCGGATATAGCAATAAAGGAATACCCGGGTCTTGCCACCGGAAGAATCTTTTTTTGGGGTGGGTTAGATCGAAAAACATTATTCATAAAAAAATTTTATCTGTCAGATTATCAAAGTTTGAAAGATAGCTATCAAAATCAATTGCCATTGTCAACGAAGATGATTTTTTGATTTGAGAATTTTTTCTCACCGGCAAGCTCCGCATCTGATTTTCGAATATAATGTGGCACAAACTCACCGATATCATCCGTCATGTCCTTTTTAAATCTATCCATACCGATAATCGCTACTGTTGAAGCCCGAAGTATATTTTGCGATGGGGACGGGAAATATGCAAAACCACCTTTCTCCTCCTCAATGACCTTTTGGTAGGTCTTTGCCCCTTCGCCAAAAAATAGACACGGCTCATTGATCTTGGATATCGCTTTTTTAGGCGTCAGCACCTGTTCTTCTGTCTCTTTTTGTAGTCTGCCCTCGCAGGATCTGTAAAGTGCAAAATAGACCTCTCCTTTTCGGGCATCCAAGATGGGACAGATCAGAAATGATGTAAAGGAGAGCTGAAAAGCAAGAGCATCAAGAACAGATACACCAACCATCGATTTTCCAGATGCCATCGCGAGACCTTTTGTCGCACTTATTCCGATACGCAGGCCTGTAAAACTCCCGGGTCCTCTGGTCACGGCGAATCCATCGATATCGGATAAAAGGCACCCCGACAGATCGAAGACCTGTTTTATCATCCCCATCAAATGTTTTGAATGGGTTTCCCCGCTAATCAAATTGATTTCAGCAAGTAAAATTTCTTCATCCATTATCGCGATGCTGCAGCAATTTGTCGCAGTGTCAAGTGCAAAGACTCTCATAATTTCATTAATTTCAATTTGTTAATTTATCAGATAGTTAAGATTTAACTATTCATTTTTAACTTTAAAACAATCGGAAGAACTTCCTCCATCTGTTTTACCGGAATAAATTTAATTTTTTGTTTGATGTTCATCGGAATTTCGGTCAAATCCTTCTTGTTCTTCTCCGGGATAACGATCGTGTGAATGCCCGCTCTTAGGGCGCCAAGCGCTTTTTCTTTCAGACCGCCGATCGGAAGGACCCTACCCCGCAGTGTGATTTCTCCGGTCATGGCCACCTTTTTGTTCACAGGTTGATTTCTTAGAACCGAAATGATCGCAGTGGCCATCGCTATTCCAGCCGACGGTCCATCTTTTGGTATTGAACCCGCAGGAACATGAATATGCACATCGCAGTTTTCAAAAAAGCTCTCTTTAAGCCCATAGGATTGAAGATTGGCTCTGGCATAGCTCAAAGCAGCACGGGCCGACTCCTGCATGACATCTCCCAGCTGTCCTGTGATAATCAAATCGCCTTTTCCACGAATAAATGTGGTCTCAACATACAAAACTTCACCACCAACCTGTGTCCAAGCCAGGCCGGTCGACAAACCAACCTGATCATCCTCCTGGTCCATTTCAGTAATATATTTTGGAACCCCTAGATACTTGTGTAGATTATTTTTCTTAATTTTAAACGGTCCGGTCTCTTCTCCTTCGGCAATTTTTCTCGCCACTTTCCGACAGATGGCTCCCAATTCTCTTTCCAGGTTCCTCAAACCCGCTTCAGATGTGTATTCGGTGATAACTTGAAGCAATGCCCCGTTGCTGATGGAAATCGATTGAGGGGTTAATCCGTTATCT
>CAZSON010000186.1:0-5748 GCA_964608375.1 uncultured Desulfobacter sp.
ACTGAGTGACCGGCCGAAGTCGGTTGTGATGAACAGGCGGCTGAAGCCGGTCCCTGATTGAACCAGAAATGTCAGGATCAAAAATAGGTGAAACAGGCGCTGGGTTCGATCAAACCGTTTAAGGAGCATCTTCAGTCTCGTTTTTCCTCGTTTTTATCCGCACCCATAGCTTTTTAAGACCGGCCAAGATAACGTCCCGAATAAATGAGATCATTTTCCGGATCAGGTTTTTTGGGGTTTCCGTTTTCTCAAAGAGTTCCCTTGCCCCCACCATCAGGGCATGGGGCACAAAAAAGGCCAGCGTGCCGATCAATAGCAACAGCATCCCCCAGCTCGTATAAAACAAAATCGGAAAGCTCTTTCTGGTGGAAAGGGAGGTCCCCGGCGGCTCGTGGACATAAAAACCGGCAAAACCGCTGTTGGCCCCTTCATGGCACTTGCTGCAGATATAGGCATGCCGGCGGATCGGGTTCATCGGGGAAAAGTAGTGGTTGATGGCTGCGATCGGCTCCGGACCGTGACACTGACGGCAGGTGATGCCGGCACGCACCGAATGGAGGTTCCGGGCCTGTCTCGCATGGCACTCGATGCAGGTTCGGCGTTCGTAAAAAGAGAGAGCGCGATGGGAGTCCGGGAGATGGGAACGAATCTGCACCACCGCCGCCGATGATCCGAAGGGGAAGAGACCCCGCCGGAGAACAGGTATTTTTACCCGGGCGCGAAGGCGGCGCGGGCTGACCTCATACCCCTCATAATACCCGGTCGCCACCCGCTCCCGATAACGGTAGATCGGTGAAGTGACCTCTTCCTCGGACCGGACCTGACCGGCTGAAAAGATTGCCAGCACCCACACTCCGGTCATAATGCCGATTTTTCCCCAAAAACAGGCCAATCGATGCTTTCTCACAGCCGAAACCATGTCTGATTACCTTTCACTTTGATGGTGTTGCCGGCTGGCGATGAACCGAAAAAGGTACCGGGATGTCTCTCTTTTGAGCTGCTTCCAGAAAACCGACCAGATTTTCCAGAGGTGTATCTTTATGGTGGTGGCAACTGGTGCAGGAATTCGGTAGCTTGTCATTGCCGCCGGCCGCCAGGCTGTCTTTGGGGGACATCACCTTGAAGGTGTGGCGCAGCGCAGGCCCGGATTCGGTACTCATGTCAATCCTCGGCATGTGACAGCCGATACAGTTGGAAAAAGAGTGGATGGAATGGGCGTATTTATTGGTGTTGCCGGTATGACAGGCCAGGCACTGCCCGGATCCGGCCCCCACGGTCTGAAATTGCGTCGGCGGAAGACCCAATTGGTGGACATAGTGACAAGAGGTACAGGATACACCTTTTTGGGCGTGGATGGACTGGCGCCAGTCATTGTATTCCTGATGGTGCCGGTCAGCGGATTTGTCACTGTAATCGGTCTTAGTTATTGCGACGATATCCCTCTGATAAGAGCCCAAAGCCCTGCCCGGCCTAAAACCGACCGGCCAATCGACATTTTTTGCTTTGGTTGATTCGCCTCTGCCGTGGCAGGCGCCACAGATCTGGGTTCGAATGCCTGCCGGAAGCTTGGAAGGGTTGACGATCGTCTGGCGTTTGCCGAAGACAGCGGTTTTGGGCAGAACAACGTGACGAGAGCCCGGACCGTGGCAGGCCTCGCAGCCGACCCCGGCTTCAGAGAAGGTGTTGTTTTCCAGATTAACACCGGTTGCGTGGCAACCGCCGCATTTTTTTATCCAGGGACGTTGGCTCCAGTCCGCCTCCCGGTAACTGGACCATTTGTGACTCCACGCATCGTACTCTATAGGAGCGATATAGAGGGTGTTGTCTTTTTCAACCACATATCGCTGTTTCCATTGAACGCCCTGGGTGTATTTTATCTGTTCGACCTTTGGGATAAAGATTTCATCCACAGGTATCTTTAGCTTATTTTCCTGCTTTTTCAGATCAGAGCGGATCGCCTGGGGGTCGATTTCCGTGATCAAAGCGTCCCGATTCTCGGTGACGTTCTGGAGTGTCCGGCTGTGCAGCGTCATCTTCCATGAATCGTAGTGCTCAAGATGACAGACTTCGCACTGTTTCGAACCGACGTACGTTTTCGGAGCAGCAGCTACCTTTTCAATATGACTCGTTTCAGAGTTACACCCTATCAGTCCGGCGGCTACCAATACTGTAAATGCAATTTTAATCCAACCCCTGGTCTTCATCTTCCCCCCTATACGATACAACAGATGAGTATGAATGCTTTTTAAGTTATTTTGTCTGAATAAATTCCCCTTCTTTTAAGGGCAGAAACTTCACACCCAGGGTGTACGCCAGTAAAAAGGCCGCTATAATCCCGCCGATCAGAAGCGTCTCTATAAAGGTCGGTAGATAGGAGGAAAGGGGATGTTCCGCCTTGATGATCGGGTAGACCTGGGAAGCTACCACAAAATCATATCTCTTTACAAAATAGCCGATCAGCGCCATCACTGAACCGGCCAAAACCGCGGCCGGCTTCTTTTTTTTCGACCCATAGAGTAAAATGAATATAGGCATGATCAGCCCGATCGTGATTTCGAACACCCAGAACGCAAAGCTAAAAGGCCCTGTCAGAAACAGCACGATCGTCTTGGCTTTGGCCGGTTCAAAAAGTCCATGCCCCATTTTGTAAGTGATAAAGAGACACTCCAGGCTCAAAAGCAGCGCCAGGACTTCGGCCATTTCATAGAAAAGCGTTTCAAGATTTTCCGGCAGTTTTTGGCCTTTTACCGCATAGGTAATGATCACGGTGGCCATGAGCCAGGCGAAACCGCAAAGAGCGGCGCCGAGGAGAAAATCAATCGGATAGAGGGCGCCATACCAGAAGGGCCTCATTTCGACATGGGCGAATAGACTCCCTTCAACGGTATATGCCATGAGCCCGAAGATGAAGGCCATCGTCCCGAGAATGCGAGCCCATCTCAGATCAGCGCCCGGAGCATTCAGCGCTAGGCCCATCCTTTCCAAAGGGAGGCGCCGGTAGACCCAGGATTCAATTTTTTCAAAAGAGAGACGCTCATAGAGAAAAGGCTTTAATCGATCAAGCGCCAGCAGGCGATAGATCTTTGCCTTCAACCCTTCGGATTGATCGGCTATTCCGGATAGATCCGCTCTGGCCAGGAGCCAGAACCAGATCGCAATGAAAACGATATAAGGCGGATAAAGCGTTCCCATCCACCACATGGCCGACCGGAAATTGGGCGTCAATGCATTATAAATAGCCCCCCGCTCCGGGTGCCCCAGGTGAAGGGAGATTGATAAAAGTCCGAACACAATGGCAATCAGCGCCAGAAATACGCATCTTTTACCGATCAGTTCATACCGCTTAAGTCCAAAGACAAAGCCAAGCGACGAAACCATACAGAGCCCGATGCTGGAGCCGACCAGAAAAACATAGGTGGAGATCGTCAGGCCCCATGGGATATGGTGGGACGATTCCAATATCTCCATGCTGTCGATCAAAGACATCAGCAGGGCGTAACCGCCGAGGATGATCAGCGCAGCTAAAAAGCCGATCCAGATAAAGAAGCCGGGCGAGCGCTCCATGGTCGTCGATATGGAGTCGAAATAATTGTTATTCTGTCTGATCATGATCCGGTTTTTCTCTATTGCGAGTGAGCACTGCGTAGAGGTACATCAACCCGGCCAGTCCCGAAGCCCCCATGACACCGGCGGCGGTGATCCGGATTTTATCGAGGTTCTGGTTGACAACCTTTTTAGGGGCGACAACAAGGTTTAAATCCCGGGGTTTGGTCGGCAGAATCGTCAGCAGGTCGGTGCCGCCGGCCTCGGTCAATCCCATGATGTAACTCGACCCTCCCCGGCTCCTGACCCGCCGCTTCGCCTCTCTTATGATCTCATCTTTGAAGTCAAAATGGAGCGCTCCGACCGGACACGCCGCCACACAGGCCGGTTTCATGTAGTTGAGAAGCGGTATCCGGTTGTAGCAGAGGGTGCATTTTCGCATGACCCGTTTCCCGAAGCTGAACCGGGGCACCTTGTACGGACATGCCTGAAAGCAGTAGAGACAACCGATGCACCTCTTTTCATTTACAACGACCGGTCCCTCGGGCAGCTTGGTGATCGCCCTGACCGGGCAGACCCCTGCACAGGCCGGTTTTATACAGTGCTGGCAGGCCAGGTGCATATAGGTTTCGCGCGTGCGGTTTTTGGAATCAATCAGGAGGTTGACCACTACCCAGTTATTGGAGGTGAGATCGGTATCCCGGTCGGTGATCAGTTCATCGCGCTCTACCTCAAGCTTGTTCCAGCGTTTGCATGCGGACATACACCGCTTGCACCCGATGCATCTTCCGGTGTCCACCAGTTTCCCGTATCGACGCGTGGCGGCCTGAACAATACCGGTGGAACTCAGGGCCGCATAGAGAGGCGCGCCGGCCAAGAGTTTCAGAAAATCTCTTCGATCTACTTTTTTTATCTTTTTGTTCATGGAAAGACTGTTTTTCCCCCTTGCCGGTCGTTACTGCTCTCCTGTGGTCCTCAGATGAACGTTAAAGGGTTTGGGCATGTCCTCTTTCTTGGCCGCCTCCAGAAAAGCCGCCAGAGCTTCAGGCTGATATTTCTTGTGATGATGACAGGAGTTGCAGGCATTGGGCTGCTTATCCACCCCGCCCGCTTTGACGGTAGCCTCCGGAAACATGAATCTGAGGGTGTGGCTGTGCGCATCCGCCGACTCTCCGATGGTCGTCACCCTCGGCATGTGGCAGCGGACACAGCTCCCAAAGGTGTGGATCCGATGAACCGAGCGCCGCTGAGGTGTGGTGTGGCAGCTTTTGCAAAGCGTGTCATGAAACAGCCGGGTCTTGGATCGGATGACGACCAGCGGGTTCGGCACCTCGCCGACACCCTGCAGTGAGCTCTTGCTCCGATGGACATCGTGGCAGGTGATACAGGTCACCCCTACTTTAGCGTGTTCACTCTTCTTCCAGTCCAGATACTGCTGGTTTGAATGTCTCGATTCCCCGCTCGGCCAAAAAAGATCCGGATTGTCCTTGAGATTGACTTCATTGAAATAGAGCCTTAAATTTCCCTCTCCCTTGTGCTTTTGATAATTGACCGGATAGGCATACTTTCCGGTCTTGTCCCGGCCGCCGGTGTGGCAGGAACCGCAAATCTGAGCGGCCAGGGCCGGGGTCAGCCGGGAAGCCTGGATGATCGTCGGGATCTCATAGCCGGGAACAGCTTCCACGTGGTTGCTCCCCGGGCCGTGACAGGCTTCGCATGCGATTCCCATCTCGACAAAGGTTTTTTTGACAGGATCTACCCCGGTCGCATGGCAGCCGGCACATTCGGTAAACCAGACTCTTTTTTCAGGCTGATCCGGGTAATAGGGACTCCATTTTCCGCTGAACACATCGTAGCGGGCCGGAAGCACGATTAAGTCTTTTCCCTTTTTTTTCACATACTGTTGTTTCCACTGGCTGCCCAAGGTATAGGCCACCTCTTTTTTCGCAAATGTTCTTATCTTGCTGGGCGTGTTGAAATCGCCGATATTGGCCAAAGGTTCTTTCTGCACATCCCGCATCATCCGGGAATGAAGAGAGGTCTTCCATTCCAGATAGGTCCTTTCGTGGCATTTTTTGCAGGTTTCAGAGCCGACAAAGGTGGCGCCGGTCCTGTCCTTATATTTGCCTTCAAGCTGAACTACCTTGTAGCTCAATTCCGTCTTCTTCAGCACAAGGGTTGTGGCAATGACAATCACCAAAGCGA
>CAZSON010000187.1:0-5731 GCA_964608375.1 uncultured Desulfobacter sp.
CAAAAGAGACCCTGCCGAGAGCGGTGATAGGTGATGAGAAAATCCCTTTTTGCTCAGAAGATTTCATTCCCATTTGATTGATTCTCCATTGAATATTTTTTCAAGAATAATGGTTTTCTGCAAAATCGGGTAACTTCTCAAAAAGCGCTGGAACATGACGCAGAAAATTGATATTGACTTCAAGCATAACAGGGCTGATTTTTTACCCTATTAAGGCTTTGCGAGCCGGTCAAGGAAATAAGTTCGATAATTCACGATAAAGTTTCCGAATTTTTCGAATAAATTAGATCAAACAGCGGTTCGGCAAGAGCTGCCATCGAGATCAAGATAACACCGAGCAATTCTCGGATTCCGAAAGGTTCACCGGCGAAAAGAGCGGCCGTGACTGTCGCCACGCTGATTTCCGTCATAAATAATAATCCGGATACACCCGGATTAAGCTGAGTTGGGCCATAGACAGTAGCAAAGCCGGAGGGAATGATTACCAGGATTGTCAATGGTACCAGCCAGGGTAGGATAGGTCTAACCATCGACCAGTTTGGTGTCGGTGCCAGTCCATGGATCGAAGCGACATAAGCCATAAGCGCGCTACCCAAGGTTCCCCATAAAAAGAATGCAACACCGTAGTTAATCGCATCCTCGCTGTCGGTCAGCATCATCAGAGAAGCAACTGCCCAAATAAGGCCTGAACACAGTGCCATCCAATCGCCTATATTGCGGGGAAGAGGTAAACCAGAATCGATGCCAAAGATAGCTAAAAGCCCCGCAAGGCTAAGTGCTATGGAAAGCAGGCGCACCGACGTGATAATCTCACCGGCAACGAAACGTGCCAACAAGAAGCCCCATATCGGCATAAGGTAGAATAGCAAAATCGAGCGAATTACCTCTGTGTACATCAAAGAGTTTGCGTAGAGAACGAAGGCGAAGCCTGCCAAGAGCCCTCCGATATGGAAGCGAAGACGACCGGGGAAAAAAGACCTCCAGCGATAGATCAGGAGAGGGCAAAGGAGAGTCAAAGAAAATGCGTTCAGCATAACGGGCGACCAGGCCCCGGAAAACCCTGCATCGCCTAACGCACGCAGCGGAATCCAGTAAATGCCGAAAACAAGCCCGGCATAGATAGTTGCAAGTTTAGCTGTATTTTCCTTAGAAGCCATTTCAATACATCATATTACACTTTATGGATAGGTTGAACGAATGCTTAGATACAATAATACCGATCACGTGTCGAGACAATTCTAAAGGAAATAAAAGAAGCTTTGATACGCAACAAAATGAAAAGAATGAAGGTATGCGTGATTTAATCTTGACACGCAAACTCAATTTCCCTATGTTTTTCCTTACTGAAAGGAGGCCTTAATCAACCAACCAAAATCAATTTTCGATCAACCCTACCCGCAATTAAATATAAGGAGGTAACCTATGGGAATTTTTAAAAAAATCACGTTGCGTTTAACTGTCATGGCTGTTATTATCGGTTTTGGATCGGGTGCACTTGCGGCGGATCTGGGCGCCAAAGATGAAATTATTAAGCTTGCCATAAATGAGTGGACCGGCCAGCACATTACGACGCATGTGGCCGGAGAGATCCTCAAACGGATGGGGTATAAGGTCGAATTCGTCACGGCCGGCTATTATCCGCAAATGCAGGCTTTGCCAGACGGTACCCTGTCTGCTACCCTGGAGATCTGGGACAATAACATCGGTGAGCATTACAACAAGGCGATGGCCACCGGCAATGTTCTGAATCTTGGAGACCTGGGGCTGGATGCCAACGAGGGATGGGCCTATCCGGTTCACGTGGGAAAGCTTTGTCCGGGTTTGCCGGATTGGAAAGCGCTGGAGAAATGCACCGAGATTTTTGCAACCCCGGAAACCATGCCCAAAGGGCGGATTCTGGCCTATCCTGCCGACTGGGGTCACCGCTCGGCTGACATTATAAAGGGTTTGGGCATACCTTACGTTGCGGTACCGGCTGGAAGTGAAGGTGCAATTGTATCCGAGTTAAAGAGCGCTCAGGCGAGAAAATCACCTCTTATTACAATGTTTTGGGGACCCCACTGGGTCTTTGCAGAAGTCGATATCAAGTGGGTCAAGCTCCCTCCAGGCGAAAAGGCCTGCCACGAAGATCCTGCCTGGGGGCCGAATCCGAACGCTGTCAACGACTGTGGCGTTGCAAAGCCGAATATATTCAAGATGACCTGGATCGGCATGAAGAAGAAATGGCCTGCCGCCTATCGATTCCTTAAACTCTATCAAATGACCGATAAGGATCAGATCCCAATGATGGCGGCCATCGACAATCGCAACGAGCCACTTGCAGATGTGACCAAGGCCTGGGTCGATGCCAACAAAAGCAAATGGCAACCCTGGGTTGATGCCGCACTAAAGGGCAATTGATAGGAAAAGGAAAAGGGGTCGGATACAGATCCGGGCCCTTGGCCTCAAAATCATTGTCCGAGCACGAAGCCATACCGGAAGCACCAGCACAACAATCACCCGATCGCAATGTTAAGCTCTCCTGCCGCAACTTGTGGAAAGTCTATGGGCCGGACGCAGCGCGCTATTTTCCAGCTAACAGCGGGGTTGTCGATGATCCTCCCGCTCTTATTAAACAGATTCGGAGTGATGGGCTGATCGCTGCAGCCTGCAATGTCTCCTTCGATCTGCAAGATGGTGAAATCTTTGTTATTATGGGGCTCTCCGGTTCGGGCAAGTCCACAGTGGTCCGCTGTTTATCACGGCTAGTGGAACCGACAGCCGGAGAGATCGTCCTCGACAATTTAGAACTTCTGAAAGCTTCCAAGACAGACCTGATCGAATTGCGCCGCCATAAGATGGGGATGGTCTTTCAACATTTCGGGCTGCTCCCTCATCTGACGGTGCTAGAAAATGTCGCCTTTCCACTCAAGGTCCAGGGTATTGCCCCGGCAGAGCGGAATCGTCGCGCGGGCGAAATGATTAAGCTAGTAGGGCTTAAAGGTCGTGAATATGCTTACCCGCGGCAGCTCTCCGGCGGCCAGCAACAGCGTGTGGGTATTGCTCGCAGCCTTGCCGTCGAACCGGAGATCTGGTTTCTAGACGAGCCTTTCAGTGCGCTCGACCCTCTGATTCGAAGACAGATGCAGGATGAGTTTTTGCGGCTGCAACGACTTCTCAACAAGAGCATTGTCTTTATCACGCACGATTTCCTAGAGGCTTTGCGCGTTGCAGATCGCATTGCGATCATGAAGGACGGAGAGGTTGTCCAGAGAGGGAGCCCTTCGGACGTCATTATGCGACCGGCCAACGACTACGTGGCCGAATTTACATGCGATGTGCCCAGGGCAAAGTTAATCACAGCCGGCAACATTATGAGCCCAAGTGGAGATCATCTCACGACTTCGGAAGCGGTGCCGGAGACCATAACACTGGAGCAGCTCGTCTCTAGATTTTCGAAAGGGCTTGAGGTTATCCCGGTATGTGATGACGCAGGCTCTATTGTAGGTCAGATTTCGGCACAAGAGATCTTAACGGCGTTGGCAAGCGCGGAGGAGGAATCCCCCTGACAGCCATTGAGGAGCTACCATATAGCGGAGAAAGAAAACAGCTATCCAAGCCGGCCACTTGGGCGGTAATCTGGGTTTGCGTAACCACCGTATCTGTCGTCATTTTATCACTCAAAGAAACCGTTTCGTTTTTGGACAAATACCCGGAAGCGTGGGTTCTTCCGATCAACGTTTGGATTAATGCGGCCATGGATTGGTTTGTGAGGACCTTTAAAGGTCTGTTTCATGCCATCTCATGGCTGATGGATTTTCCGATGCACGGGCTTGCAGGATTGCTGCAATGGTTTCCCTGGTCCGCAACCGTCGCCATTATCACAATGCTGGCCCGCGCTGCCTCAGGCTGGCGACTGGCGCTTTTCACTTGCATTGCTCTGATGTACATGGTGGTTACCGGATACTGGGATGAAAGCATGAACACCCTGGCTCTGGTAGGGTTGTCGGTTCCACTTTCCGTTGTCATCGGCTTTGTTATCGGCCTATTCGGCTTTCGCTTTCCGGCCGCAAGGCGAGCGATCCAACCGACGCTGGATGTTATGCAAACAGTTCCTACCTTTGCCTATCTCATTCCAATTTTAATGCTGTTCGGCTTTGGACCGGTCGTAGGACTAGTCGCCAGCGCTATTTATGCGACCCCACCGATGGTGCGTAATATTATCCTGGGATTGGACCGGGTACCGGTTGACATTGTTGAGGCCGGGCGCATATCTGGAAGCTCCGATCGCCAGCTCTTATGGTGGGTCCAGATCCCGTCGGCCATGCCGACAATCATGATGGGTGTGAACCAAACAATTATGGCGGCACTCAGCATGGTGATTATTGCCGCTGTGATTGGCGGCTTCGGCGACATCGGTTGGGAGGTGCTCAGCACCATGCGCAGGGCCCAATTCGGACAGAGCCTTTTAGCCGGTTTTGTTATTGCCTTAATGGCCATGATAATGGACCGAATCAGTCAAGGATTCACCACGCGCAGCGGTGAGATCCTTTTTCATAAACCACACCGGTTTTGGCGGCGCTATCCGAACCTAATAACGGCCCTTGGCATCGGTCTGCTGCTCGTACTTCTATCCCGGATGGTACATTTCCTGAACGAATATCCCCACGATTGGATCATATTCCCTGCAAACGAACTCAACAAAGCTGTGGAATATGTGACTGTCAACTACTATCATATCACGAGTGCCATTAAGAAATTGACCCTATATTTTTTCATGATACCGCTCAGGATAGGCCTTGAAAAGGTCGCCAGTCCCCGGACATGGGGGTTTACGATGAACTTCCAGGCCATATTTATCTATTGGTCGTTGGTGTGCGCTCTGGCGCTTGCTGCGTCGAAAGTCCTGTCGTGGCACGCGATGATCGGAGTTTTTTTTGCAGGTGTGATCTGCCTGCATGGCACTACAGGTACACCATGGCCGATTATCATCTTGGCATTTTCATTTCTTGCAGCTGAAGTTGGCGGGTGGCGATTGGGGCTTTTCACCTGTTTAGGTCTGCTTTTTATTCTTGTTTCGGGCGTCTGGAATGAGGCTATGCTGTCGATCTACTTAAGCGGCGCCGCCGTGCTGATCTGTTTTGTGGCCGGAGGACTTCTCGGGGTGTGGGCCTCGCTCAATGACCGGGTCTCGGGCTTTCTAAGACCGATTAACGATACGCTTCAGACCATGCCGCTTTTTGTGTTCCTGATACCTGTAATCATGATTTTTATGGTGGGCGAATTTCCGGCCCTCCTTGCGATTGTGGCTTACGCTATTGTACCCTCAATCCGTTACACGGAACATGGACTGAGGCACGTTGATCAGGGTGTGGTTGAGGCGGCACGGTCTTTTGGATGCACTTCGCGTCAGCTGCTCTTTGAGGTCAAGCTGCCCCTTGCGCTTCCCGAGATCATGCTAGGCCTTAATCAGACAATTATGTTTGCTCTCGCCATGCTGGTGATCGCCGCGTTGGTGGGTACGACCGGTCTCGGGCAGCAGGTTTTTTCTAGCCTCACCCATGCGGACATGGGAATGGGCGTAATCTCGGGTGGAAGCATTGCAATAGTCGCAATGATTGGGGACCGCATAACTCAGGCCTGGAGCGATAGAAAGAAAGAAGCCTTGGGTCTGCAATAATATCAAATATTCTCACATCATCCACCGAAAATCGGACGATAAATACGGATATAATCTCCCTGTTGAAGCGTT
>CAZSON010000188.1:0-5711 GCA_964608375.1 uncultured Desulfobacter sp.
GATTTTTCGTTTTAACCGCGAAAATTTTGCAACTTCTCATAAGGCTTCTATATCCTTTTTTCATCGACACCGTGACAGGCAACTCGGGTTCCGGAATCCAATTGAATAAGCCGGGGAATTTCATGCTTGCAGCGGTTATCGACATAGAGACAGCGACCGTGGAAAATGCAGCCAGGCGGCAGGTCAATGGGGGTGGGAACCTCCCCTTTCAGTTTAATATGCTTTGCTTTTTGTCGCCCGAGCTCCGGAATGGCACTCAGCAGGGCCTGTGTATAAGGGTGCCGCGGTGATTCGAACAATGTTTTTGTCGAAGCCAATTCGCAGATTGTGCCGAGATACATAACCGCGACCCAGGTGCTGATATGCTTTACAACCGACAGGTCATGGGTAATAAACATATAGGTCAGGCCCCGTTTTTCCTGAGCGTCCATGAGCAGGTTTAGAATCTGTGCCTGAATGGAAACGTCGAGGGCTGAAACCGGTTCATCAGCCACAATGAAACGGGGATCTACCATCAAGGCCCGGGCAATGCTGATTCGCTGTCTCTGGCCACCTGAAAATTCATGGGGATATCGATCCGCCCATTTGGGATCCACACCCACCTGCCGCATTACCTCTGCTACCTTGTTTTTAACCTCCAAAGATCTAATCGATAAATTGTGAAAATAGACCGGTTCCTCCAACGTTTTTTTTACGGTCATTCGGGGATTCAGGGAGGCGTACGGATCCTGAAAGATCATCTGCATTTTCTTTCGGTATGGCAGCATCTTTTGCGGCGTCAGATTGTCAATACGGGTGTCCTGGTAGTGTATTTCACCGCTGCTTGGCGGATATAATCCGAGCACGGCTCGCGCCAGGGTCGATTTACCGCAACCGCTTTCACCAACAACCCCTAAGGTTTCACGCGGCAGGATCGAAAAACTGACCCCGTTTAATGCTTTAACTGTCGTCCGTTTGCGGACGATACGCCCTTTTTCGACTTTAAGCTGGTCCAATAAACCACCGGATATATCAAAATGCTTTATCAGGTTTTTTACTGTTAACATGCTGGTTGTAATTTTTTCCATGCGGCTGCTTTGTCAAAATTAGCGAATCGTTCGTTTTACAATATGACACGCCGTCATCCGATCGTGGTCATCCACGCTGATGAGTGCGGGTACTTCCATCTTACATATGGTTTCATTTATCGTGCAGCGGGGATGAAAAGCACATCCCCGGGGGATATCAGTTAATGTCGGCATCATTCCGGGTATCTGGTTTAACCGCGATCCCGGCTGAAGGCTTCCCGGCAATGCTTTGATCAGTCCTTTCGTATAGGGATGTTTCGGATCATGGATAACGGTTTCGGTGGAACCGATTTCCACGATTTTTCCGGCATACATAACGACAATTTTCTCTGTAACCTGTGAAACAACTGCCAAATCATGGGTAATCAGTATCAGACTCATATCTTCGGTTTCACACAACTCCAGAAGTAGATCCATGATTCCTGCCTGAATGGTCACATCCAGGGCGGTGGAGGGCTCGTCCGCTATGATCAGAGAAGGGTTTGTCAGCAGAGCAATGGCGACGGCAATCCGTTGCCGCATCCCCCCTGAACATTCATGCGGATACTGAGACAACCTTTTTTCCGGGGATGGAATATAAACCTTTTTTAACTTTTCAAGAGAAAGGTTCAGCGCGTTCGCTTTGCTTACGTTTCGATGGGCAAGCACGGTCTCGACCATCTGGGTGCTGATGGTCAGCACCGGATTCAGGGTCATCATCGGGTCCTGGAAAATCATACTGATTCGGTCTCCACGAATTTTTCGAATCTCTTCTTCGGAGAGGCGGTGTAATTCCTGTCCTTCAAATAATATTTTTCCTGCAGAGATATATCCGGGTTTGCTTAAGAGGTTGATGATCGCAAAACCGGTTACCGATTTTCCGGCGCCACTCTCTCCAACGATACCGAGTCTTTCTCGTTTATCAAGCGTAAAACTGATACCGTTGATTGCTGTCAACTCACCGGATCTTAACGCAAATTTAACTTCCAGATCTTTAACTTCCAGTAGATGGTTCATGATGATTAATTAATTTGAATAAAATGAAATTTGTAACCCGATTCATCCCTTGTAAAGTTTAGGGTTCAATACATCCCTTAGCCAGTCACCCAAAAGCAAAATAACCAATATAAAAATAACCAGGAGAAGTCCGGGGAAGAAAGTAATCCACCATGACCCGCTGAAGATATATTCAAAACCTGAGCGGATAAGAGATCCCAGAGAGGGTTTTGTAATAGGCATGCCCAAACCCAAAAACGAAAGGGCTGCCTCGCTCATCACATTTTCGGCCACCTGAATGGTGGATATGACCAGAACCGGAGTTAGGGTATTGGGTAAGACGTGGCGAAACATAATCTGCCATCGACTGATGCCGATCACCCGGGCGGCCTCAACATATTCCTTGTTTTTTTCCCCCAGAACCGAAGCACGAACGGTTCTTGCATAAATAGGCCAGTTGGATGCCCCGATAATAATGATCAACAGCGGCACAGCCAGTTGCGCATAGCGCCCGACGCCGAAAGCCAGCTTGAAAATGGCACTGGTGAAAATGGCAACGATCAGGTAGGGAATGGAAAACTGGATATCGGCGAGTCGCATCAGAAACGAATCGAGTTTTCCCCCTAAATAACCGGATAAAAGACCGATCAGGATGCCTACGAACGCTTGAAACAACACCGCACCTGCTCCGATCAGAAGCGATACCCTCAAGCCGTAAATCATGGTGCTTAAAAGATCCCTGCCCTGGATATCGGTTCCCAGCATGAACGCCTTGCTCCCGCCCTCCATCCATACCGGCGGAGTTTCAGCGTCCATGATATCAAAGGTGGATGTGTCGTAAGTATTGTAGGGGGCTACAACGGGCGCTAAAATACTGATGATTATTAGTACGGAGAGAACTAAAAAACTGAAAATGGCGATGGGATCGCGTTTAAAACTGTACAACAGATAGGACTTTTTAAATCGTGCCCAGGATTTCATTTTGTTCCCGCAATTCGCACCATGGGGTTGACGAACCCGTATACGATATCAACCGCTGTATTGACGGCGACAAAAATCACGCCTACTACTACCAGATAAGCAACCAATAGGGATGTATCGGAGCGTTCCACGGCTTCGAGGAACATAAATCCCATTCCCTGCCACTGAAATACGGTTTCCGTTAAAATGGTAAAGGCAAACAGAATACCCAGCTGAACGCCAAACACCGTGATGACCGGCAGCAGCGTATTTTTAAAAGCATGGATAAACCATACCCGTTGGCGGTGCAGTCCTTTGGCCCAGGCGAACTTGATATACTCGGTTTCGAGAACCTCCATCATTTCAGCACGAACCAGACGGATAAAAAGAGGTAGCATAATCGATGAGAGGGATATGCTGGGCAAGACCAGGTGTTTCAATCCGTCCCAGGTAAAAAAGCCGCTTTCCCATCCCCAGAGGTTAACGGTTTCTCCCCGCCCGTAAGAAGGGAGCCAGTTCAACTCCACAGCAAAGAGATAGATCAGTGCAATGGCGGTCAGAAATACCGGGATCGCCACACCCACCGTGCTGAATGCCATTATGATGCGGGAGAACCACCTTTTGGGGTAAATGGCAGAATATATGCCGGCCGGGATCGAAACGATGATCAGGATGATGGCGGTGACGATAACCAGTTCAATGGTCGCAGGCGCTTTGGATACGATTACTTCCAGGGCCGGTTTCTTATAGAAAAAGGAGAGCCCCAGATCACCCTTGCAGGCGTTTTTTACAAAGCGGGCATATTGAATATAAAACGGATCATTTAACCCCAGTCGATCCCGTATGACCTTACGTTCGGCAGGTGTGACCCGCTCCCCCACCAAGTCTCTAACCGGATCACCAATCTGGTGCTGGATTAAAAATCCCACCAGGCTGATCACCAGCATTACAAAAATTGCTTGAATAATACGTCTGACAATGAAGGCAAACATGGATATATTTCAGGCCTGATCTACGGGTCATTATTTAGGGGCAGACGCGTTACTTTCCAATAACATCCGCCTGCCCCCAGTGACTCAGGTGATGTCCGCTTTTTTGTCTTTCTTCTTCAACGAACAACCCGGGTTTTTTGACTACTTATAGACCAGATCACCCAAATACGGAAAGTTCATGGTATTGACGATCCGTTTTATACCAACCTTATTTTTTCCGGCATAGGAGTGGTTCTGCCAGTGAAACGGCACAAAGGCAGCCTCATCGTAAAGGATTTTTTCAATTTCCTGAAGCATCTTCGCCCGTTTTTTCAGATCGGTTTCGGACTGGGCGGCGATGGTGAGTTCGTCGACCTTGGGATTGCAGTAATTCCCGCTGTTATATTGACCGTAGCCGGTTTCCTTGTTTGGACACATTCCTAAGAATTCGGTAAAATTACCGGAATCTTCGGTATCCGAATGCCACCCGATCACCTGCATATCGGCAGCCTGGGCATCAAATTCATCCCAATACTGGGCCTTTGGCATGGTCTTGAGGTTGACTTTGATTTTAATTTTGGCCAACATGGAGACCACCGCCTCTGCGATCTTTTCATCGTTTACATATCGGTTGTTCGGCCCGATCATGGTGGCCTCAAAACCATTTTCCAGCCCAGCCTCCTTCATCAAGGCCTTTGCCTTTTTGAGGTCATAGCGGGGAGTCAAACCCGGGTTATATCCCATATACCCTTTGGGGCCCTGTTGCCCGGCCGGAGAAGCCGTGCCTTTCATGATTTTTTTGGCAATCCCCACATTATTGATAGCATGAACAATGGCTTGCCGTACACGTACATCCTTGAACTCAGTCCGCCGTTTCTGGTTTAATTGAACGGTGATAATCCGGCCTCCGCTAAAGGTCACCAACTTGACTTTGGGGTCCTTTCGGATTCGCTGAAAGTCCTGGGGTGGTACCGGAGAGATAAAATCGACGTCCCCGGAGAGCAGCGCCGCCACGCGGGTGGCCTCTTCTTTGATCGGGGTCAGGATAATCTTATCCACATTGCCGGGGGAGTCCTTATCCCAGTAATCGGCGAACCGCTCAAAAACATACTTTGCGCCCTGTTCCCAATGCGTGACTCGATAAGCACCGGTACCGGATTCATTTTTGAGGGCAAATGAGGGACCGATTTTGACAACTGCATCTTTAGGCTGACCGGTATCATCGGTCCCGGTATAAAATTTGCTGTCCAAAGGAAAGATATAAGTCGCCATGTTGATCAGCAACGCGTACGGTTTCTTGGTTTTGATATCCACGGTATAATCATCGACGATAGTGCACCCTTCAAACGGCGTAAAGAGGCCTTTAAAATCCTCGCTCTTATAAAAACGATCAAAGGTAAATTTGACATCTTTGGCTGTAAACGGGTTGCCGCTGTGGAATTTGACGCCTTTTCGCAGATGAAAGCGCATGGTCAGATCGTCCAACCGCTCCCACTTTACGGCCAGACGGGGTTCAAAACTCATATCCTGGGCATAACGGACGAGGGGATCAAAGACCCAGTGTGCGTACTGGAGCATTCCGCCCGACAACTGTACCTGCGGATCCTGTGATACAGGGCCCGCATCCAGACCCACTTTCAAGCTTTTCGCACCTGCTATTGCCCCCAAAGAAAAAAGCATCAAAACGGTTAGACAGACGATAAATAATTTTTTCATTTTTCCCTCCTTCTTTATCCTC
>CAZSON010000189.1:0-5700 GCA_964608375.1 uncultured Desulfobacter sp.
ATAAACAGGCTGGTGGTCACGTAAAAACCGACGATGTCAATCAGAAAAATATAGACCACCATCAACGGAATCACCCAAAACGCCCGTAACGTCGCACCGGGGACGACACGCATTGACGAAGACTTCTCCCCTCGCCGCGCAGCCGCAATTCCCTTGTAAAAAAAGAGGATGCACGGAATCATCATAGCAAGGGTCAAACTCTTGGGGAACAGCGCCGGAAGGGCGCCTTTGATATGATACGGAATGGCATAAAACCACAAAAAGGCACAAAATGCCAGCACAATGGATCCCAGTTTCAGATCATCGTTCACCCGGACCCCCTTTGAGTGGAAACAACCGACATTCCGCGCTACCGATTGAAAACAGTGCCGATAACGTCAGAACGGCGCGACAGGTTCATCGATGGAGTGGACGTCATTTCGTTATCGGATCGGAGATGAACGCCCACTCCAATAGCCGAAGTTATTTCACGTCCTTGACATACTTTTGCAGGGCAGGCGTATCATCGATGGCCTGCTGAACGATTTTTTTGTATCCAGCCCCCGTCACGAACCGCGGGGTGAAACCGGTTTGACCCATTTTTTCCATCAGGGCCTTGTCCTGCATTACCGTTTTCAACGCATTTTCAAGTTTGGCCCGGATTGCCTCCGGAACCCCTTTGGGCATGGCCATGCCATATTCCAGCATCGTGGAAAATTTATAACCGTAATTTTTCATGTTCTTTACTTTCGGGAAAAACGGCACGGTATCGGTCCCCAGGTCGATCAGCACCTGCAATTTTCCTTTACGGGCCGACTGATAGGCCGGCGTCCCGGTTCCGGTCTCGCAGACATCCACATGCCCGCCTAAAATGGCGGCAGAACCTGCACCTCCGCTTTTGAACATCACATACTTCCACTTGATGTTCTCCTTCTTGGCAATACTCTTCATTACCTCCAGAGCCCACTGGGCACCTCCGGAACCAACAGACACCTCCCCGGGATGCGCCTTGCTGTAAGCAATGAACTCTTCCCAGGTTTTATAGGGTTTATCCGGTGTGGTAAACAGGACCCGCTCCTGAGGCATATAGCTGCCGATATAGCTAAAATCATCCACATTAAACTTTTGCGCATCGAAAAAATAAGGCGAGGTAAACCCTAAAGTCAAGGCCCCTGAAGCAATCGTATACCCATCCGGCCTTGCTTTTTTAAGGGTTTGGAGGCCGATGATGCCGCTGGCGCCGGGTTTATTGATATACACAATGGGCTGCCCCAAAATAGTCTTCATCTGTTCACCCAACATCCGGGTGCTCACGTTGGACATTCCCCCCGCCCCCCAGGGCACGATGATGGTGATCGGCTTGGTCGGATAATTTCCCGCCAATGCAGCATCCGCATAAAACCCCATAATCAAGACAAATAGCGTAAATAACATGAATACTTTTTTCATCTCAGACCTCCTTTGGATTAAGATTATTGTTTATGCTCCAGCGTGTTGTTTCTACCATACAATACAGCTTAAAAATACACCATTATCTCAACAAATACGGAACTTCTACCCACAGAGCCTCTTCCGGACATTCGACCTCGCACGGCAGGCAAAACCAGCAGGTTCGATACTGCCCGAACGGACCACCGCAGGAATAACAGCGCCGGGCTTCCTTACGGGCCTGGTCGATGCTGTAGGGTTGTTCTACCTCATTGAAGTCTCCTGGTTCTTTGAATGGATGCAATCGCGGTTTTACCCGATCGTCATCACTTCCTCTATCGGTATCGATTTCAAAGTCCGTTACAATCGGTCCGGCATAAGCCCGATTGAATTTAAGATGTTCCCCCTTGAGAAAGCGGTCAACCGAAACAGCCGCCTGCCGCCCCGACCCCATGGCGTGAATCACCGATGTAGGACCGTTGAAACAATCTCCGGCCACAAAGATCTTTTGTCTTGCGGTCTGAAGTGTCATGGAATCAAATGTCAGCTCATCAGGAAAAAGGCCTTCCAGGGTATCCTGCGACTGCCCGATGGACACAATTACACGCTCCGCCGGTATGGTCATGGTATCGTCGCAATCGAATGAAGGTAAAAAACAGCCGTTTTCATCGAAAACCGTCAGGCAGCGTTTTAAGGCCACACCACTCACTTTACCGCCTTTTTCCAGAATTCGATCGATTCCCATGCTGCACTCCAACGCGACACCATCATCGAACGCCCGGTGCAGTTCTTCTTCACTGGCGGGCAGGTCGTCACGCGTTTCGAGGCTGATCATGGTGACCTTTTCGGCCCCCAAACGCCGGGCGACCCGGGCAGTATCCACGGCGGCATTGCCTCCGCCGATGACTACAATGTTGCCGGACAGTTTTTCGGCGGTTCCGTGTTTGACCGCTTCCATGAGATCGAGGCCCTGCATGACACCTTCTGAATCTTCACCCGGCACGTCCAGTCTGAGCCGGCCGCCCAGGCCGGTGGACAGGATAACGGCATCAAAAGAATTTTCCAAATCGTCCAGGGTTCGATCCTGTCCGATCCGAACACCACACTTCACATCGACTCCCAATATAGAGAGTACATCCATCTCACGATCCAGAACGGCTTCCGGCAATCGAAAGGCGGGAATGACGCTGCGCAGCAACCCCCCGGGTTTTGAATCGGATTCAAATACGGTCACCCCGTGCCCAGCAATCGCCAGATCGAACGCTGCCAGCATCCCCGCGGGTCCTGAACCGACAATCGCAATCCGCTTCCCCGACGAATCGGCCTTTTTCGGGATGGCCATCTGTTCGCTTTGATCGTTCTCAAAGAGGTACCGTTTTAAGGCCCGGATACTCACAGGCTGCCCTGTAACGGTGTTGCGATGGCACTTTCGTTCGCAGGGGGCATCACAAATACGCGCAATAATTTCGGGAAAAGGAAGCGTTTCTCGCACCACCTCCCGAGCTTTGTCTTCTTCTCCGCGTGCGATAAGCTGTACATATCCCTGAGCGTTGACACCAAGAGGACAGGCCTGGCGACAGGGGGCCGGTTTCATTCTCAGATTATCCAGAATACAGGTATCGACACATTTGCCGCACTGGATGCACTTTTCCGGATCGATTCTGATGTTATCACTCAATGCTTCAAGTATATTGGGTCTGTTCATGATAATGGTGCTGTTTTACTGCTTCTGTAATTTTTCGATATCCTGATAAGAGACTTGAACATCTTCAAGTCGATCTCCCATGGTCAAAACGATATGTTTCATCCATTTTTCATCGTTTCGTTCCGGATAGTCAGAGCGCTGGTGCCAGAACCCCCAGCGACTTTCTGTCCTTACCCTGGATGCGATGGCGCTCATATGGGCGCATTGAATAATATTTTCCACCTCATATAATTTAAACAGATCATGGATACTCTTAACGCTGACCATGCTTTGCTGTTCTTCATGAAAGCGGTCCATCCACCATAACGCCCGGTTCAGTTTATAATCATTCTTGGGGGGTTTGATATAATCATTGATGACACGCCGCACCTTGAACTCAAATTCTTCCACGTTAATTTCATTTTTATCCTGGGAAAGCTTAGCATTTCGATCTGATAGAAATGAGCCTACCTGATCTTGATTGATCGCCGGCTCTGCTGCGGATTGTGCGAACTCGCTGGCATTCTCAGCAGCGATCATTCCGAAAACCAGCGCTCCGCTCAAATGACCACGGGCGACCAAGGAGGTATCTCCGGCCGAATAAAGCCCTGGTACAGAAGTCTCCGCCTTGTCATTCACCATGACACCAGTAAGCCCGTGACCGCCGCAGAGATAACAGTCTGTGGGCCAGAGTTCAATTTCTCCGGTACGAAAATCGACGCTACGTCCCTTGAAAAACCGTTCCTGAACGGGGCGCTCCGTTGTAAAAAGAAGATCTTCAATATCTTTAATTTTCTCTTCTGGAAGATGGTTCATGGTAATGCGCATGGGGCCCCTTTGGGCCTGATGCTCATCGTGCATCAGTAAAACGCCGGGATGCTCCTCATGGAACGTTTGGCCGAAGGCATTCAAAAGATGGGCGCCGCGGGTCAGCGTTATGTAAAGTAAGGGGGCATTGATGTCTTTGATAATGTAATACACCAACGTATATTCGAAACCGCTCAATTTGGCCCCGGCCCGATATGCCAGGATATATCCATCGCCGGTATTTCCGGGAAAATCATACCCGCCATAAAGATAACCGTTTTCCGGAAGTCCGAAGCGAGCAGTCCCGCCGGCACTGATGATCACCGATTTGGCTTTACAGACAAGCATTTCACCGCTACGGACATCCATGCCGATGGCGCCGCAAACCCTGCCGTTTTCCTTGAGCAAGCGCAAGGTTACGATCCGGTTGATTACCCTGGCGCCCAGTTCCATGGCCCGTCCGGCAAGGATTGCTTTTAACTGCGGCTCTTTCATCGTCACACAGAATCTGCCTTTTGGATGTACCTGAAGTCTTTCATATTCGCCGTTTTCATCCTGAGGAAAGTAGACGCCCAGTCCGATCAGTTTCTCCATCATCTCCCAGCTTCTTTTGGCCATGATATACGAAGGAGGCTCATCCATGATCCCCTGGCATGCAATGGCGTTGGACTCCACATACAGTTCCGGATTTTCCTTGCCTGGAATGGCCACGATATTCAAGGCATCCATGCCCCGGGCGATACAACCGGAATATTTAAAATCCCCTTTTTCAAAAACGACTACTTTCTGGTCGGGGTTCACTTCCTTGGCTCTGATGGCTGCCATAGAGCCGGCACTGCCGCCGCCAATGATTAAAACATCTGCCTCCACAATGGGATAATCATGCTCGGTTTCTGTTTTCACATTGATCCTTTTATCATTTTCGCTCTTGGTGCCATGTTGAGGTGCTTACACCTATATTTTTTTAATGATCCGCGCTTGGTATCATTAATGTTGTGTACTGATAAAAAAGCAGCCTTTTGAAGTAGAATTAGGCACCTCGGTCTCGCAGGCCCATTTTTTCACGGTCAAGAAATTATCGTTACGATGTCAATAGTATTTTCAATAACTATTTTATCTAACTGTTTTTATTATATTTAATTAATATTGATATATATCAATATCTCATCAGCAAAATCATGTCAAGTAGAATTTAATGACGTCGCAAAAGTAGGAATTCAATCGAATAATAATTCTGAGCATCGAGTCGACATTATTTGGATTGAAAGCTTGTTGGAGCTTGCCCGACGCTCATTCAACAATCCGGCCCTGGCCAGAATCCGGGACCCCGAACAAACCGACATGGTAACCTTTGCCGATAGAACTCACCGTCCCTGATCCTCGCTAATTCCATTGAAAGAGATTTTTGGCCGTAATCATATGGATTGATAGGGTTAAGGTATAACAGCGACGCGGATAGCTTCGCCGGATTCTGCCAAGCGCATGCCTGCATTAATGTTTTCTAGACCGACTTTGTGAGTCACCATGTCCTTGAAAGGGAACTTTTGGTGAGTCGTTTCAAGGAGGTTCACTCCCATTTGCAAATGTTTGGCATCGTAATTGTGAATTCCTTTCAATGTCAACCGCCGCCACACAATATCACAGGCATCGTAGTTAAACATAGCATCCGGAAAGGAGTTCCCGATTTCGATATAACGTCCGCCGGTTCGAAGACATTTCAACCCTAAAGGAATAAGCTTAGGTATTCCGGCAACTTCCAGCACGCAGTCGACACCGAAACCGCCGGTCAGTTCCTTAACGGT
>CAZSON010000190.1:0-5676 GCA_964608375.1 uncultured Desulfobacter sp.
CCTGAATATGAAGAAAAACTTCCTTAAAGAAATCAGAGAATCTTTGTTATTGAGCAAAGCCGAGCTGGCCAAACGGGCAGATGTCTCTCCCATAACCATTTCACGAATTGAAAACGGCATGTCCTGCCGGCTGGAAACCAAACGAAAGCTGATTTTAGCATTGGGCTACAATCTTGCTGAAAAAGACAAAATATTTTCCGATTAAAAAGAAATTGCTATGCTTGGGAAAAAAGACCATCTCGTGGGACTTGATATCGGCTCAAGAACCATTAAAGCGGCCGAAATCGTAAAAACAAGTCGAGGGCACCGCTTAAAAAAATTTGGTGTCATCGATATTGCGGCAGATGCCATCCAGGAAGGTGAGATTAAGGACCCGGAAACTGTCGCAGGTTCTATCCGAAAGCTCTTTAAGCAGGCTAAACTCAAAGAGAAAAATGTTGCCACCTCAGTCGGTGGATATTCGGTTATAGTTAAAAAAATTAATGTACAACAAATGCCGGAAGATCAACTGCAAGAAACCATTCATTTTGAAGCTGAACAGTATATTCCATTTGATATCAACGAGGTGAATCTTGATTTTCAAATTCTTGAGCAAAGTGAAAATAATCTCAACCAAATGAGTGTTCTTCTTATTGCGGCAAAGCAGGATATGATCAATAGTTACGTTGATCTGATCCATATGGCAGGACTTCAACCCAGCATCATAGATGTCGATGCATTCTCACTGCAAAACATATTTGAGTTAAATTATGGTATAAAAACCGGCAATGTCGCCCTGGTTGATATTGGCGCCAGCAAAACGTCATTGAACGTGCTAAGAGGCGATTCCTCTGAATTCATTCGCGACATCCCGTTCGGATGTGACCAGATCAATCAACAAATAATTTCGCATCTCAATTGTTCTTCTGAAGAGGCTGAAAAATTTAAATTTGGAAAACATCCTGATAAAATCTCTCCCGAAGATTTAAATGACATTGTTTCAGCAGTAACTGGTGACTGGTGCACTGAAATTAGGCGTGCGCTCGATTTTTTTTATTCCAACTATCCGGATAATCAAATTGATAAAATTTTTCTCAGCGGAGGAGGCGCCAACATTAAGGAGTTTCATCAACTGCTGGCAGATGAAGCATCTACAGAGGTTGAAACGGTTGATCCATTCAGAAATCTCCAACTAAGTCACGGCCAGATGAGCGCTTCTTACCTTGGGCAGATAGCACCGCAGGCGGCCATATGTCTGGGACTTGCTATCAGAAGGATCGGTGACAAATGATCCGGATTAATCTGCTCCCATATCATTTAGCCCGCAAAAAAGAGAATATCCGTCGCAAAGTTTCTGTTTTTTGTCTCTTTTTTCTCTTTGTGGGCATCTCCTGTTATTATTTTCAGGACCACCTGAATATCCGAATCGAAAAACTGCATACTCAAATTGATGTAACCAAAAGAGAAATTACCAAATATCGAAAAATAACCCGGGAAATTGACACGATTATAAAAAACCTCGATGTCCTGAAGAAGAAGACTGCGGTCATCAACGATCTTGAAATGGATCGAAAAAGACCGGTAAAACTTCTCGACACCATGACACAGGTGATTGTTCCGAAACGGATGTGGTTTACGTCTCTTACATCCGGAAATAGCGCTGTGGGAATAAACGGCATTGCGCTGGACAATAAAACCATTGCCGATTTTATGACCCGTCTCGAAGGTTCAAGGCTTTTTTCATCCGTGAACTTAAAAAGCATCAGACAGCAAAACATAAAGAGAGTAAATCTCAACCTGAAAAGGTTTTCGATCACCAGTAACAAGGCAGGAGTCAAAAAAAATCCTGCAAAGGCTAAGCGCAAGAAATGAGAACGCCTGGTATTTTTGCTAAATCCATTGATCCTTTTCTTGAAAAAATCGGAGATCTGTCAAAAGTTGTTCGGGCGCTTATTTCCGCCGGCCTGCTCCTTGTCCTGATCGGATCTTTCACCTATTTTTCTTTTTTTCCGAAATTAAAAGAGATAGAAAAATTGACGAAAACCCATAAAAAGCTCGTAACCCAACTGACCAGATCGAAAAAAAAGGCAGCCAGGATCGACATGTACAGGAACATGATGAGGGATGCGGAACTGGAGTTTAAAACCGCCCTAAAAGCCCTGCCGGAAAAAAAGGAGATCCCTTCTCTGCTGACGAGCGTTTCACGGGCAGGAATCGATTCCGGTTTGGAGTTTCTCCTTTTTCAACCCCAATCGGAAGTAATGAAAGAATTTTATGCTGAAATTCCGGTATCCATTCAGGTTTTTGGCGGTTATCACAGTGTTGCCCTATTTTTTGATCGGGTTGCCAGGCTGCCCAGAATCGTAAATATAAAAAACATTAAGATGAACCAAGCAAAGAGAGGCTTAAAGCTGACAACAACATGTACGGCTGTTACATACAGGTTTGTTGAGTCTTCCAAGAAGAAGGCGGGAAAAACAGGAAAAAAGGGAAGAAAAAGAAAGAAAAAATAGGGTGAAATTGGAAAAAGGCTGCAGATATCCGGGGTTAATAAGCAAAATGGCATGGGTGGCTTGTCTGGTGCCGCTTCTTTTAAGCTGTGATTATCTGGACAAATCACAACAAAAACCAAAGGTTGTCAGGAAGAAGATCCTCGCCCAAAAAAATGTCAGACAGCAAAACAAAAAAGTAGCTCAGCAAAAAAAGATCAATATCTCGAAAAAGAAAAACGACCAGGATGCGATGAAATCACTTGCTTCCCTGTTTGGATTGGATAAAAAAAAGAAACCTTCCGAAGCCAAGGATCTTTACAATCCTAAGGGAAAGATCGACCCTTTTTTGCCGCTGTTCAGGGAAAATCCACTGGCAAAGGCAAAGAAAAAAAGACGTCACCGCCCGCTGACGCCTCTTGAAAAACTCGATTTGGGCCAGCTGAAGCTTGTCGGCATCATCCGGGCGGAGAGTGGGAATAAGGCGCTGGTGCAAGAGGCATCGGGGAAGGGATATATTATTAAGAAAGGGACGCGCATGGGGAGAAATTCGGGCCGTGTGGTTCAAATAGCAAAAAGCAAAATCATCATCGAAGAAGAGGGTGAAGATGTTTTTGGCAAATCGATTGTACAAAAAAAAGAACTGAACCTTCAAAAGCCTCCTGGAGAAAGATAACATGGAAGCCAACATCGGAGTTGTGGGAAGAAATTTTTTCCGAGCCGTCCGGGGTGTAATTCTGATTGCACTGCTGACAGGATGCGCCACCGGGGTAAAAAAACAGACCCAAAAGGAGATCGAGAAACCAACAGCGCTCAGGGTGATCACCGACATCAGCACAACCGATGGCCCGGCGGCGACACATGTCCTGATCAAGGGAAAACCGCTTCTCACCTACAGTGCTTTTAAACAGCCTTCACCTTTGAGCGTTGTTCTTTTCTTTCCGGAAACTACGCTTGAAAATGTCAAAATCCGGCAGCCGACGGACCGCAGCACAGTCGGTCTAATTCAAGCCTCGGAATTAACCGAGGAGGGACATACAACGAAGATATTGATTTCTTTGAAAAAAGATGTTCCTTATGTCGTCAACCGGGAAGACGATGGTTTAAGGGTATCATTTCAAAAGGCACCGGTAGTTTCATCTGATATACCGGAGCAGGAAGCCAAAACAAAAGAGCCGGTTATTTTGACCGAAAAGAAAGCCGACACAGAAAATATGCTGAATACGCCGGTGCTTCAGTCGGTTGAAACGGCGCCGTTCGAAAAGGGCATAGAAATTAAAATCATGGCGGATGGTCACATTCAAAGTTATAAATCTTTTACCATCGCAACCCCCCCGAGGATTGTTCTGGACCTGTTTGATGTCAAGAGCCGCTATAAAAAAGAACAGACCGTTCCTGTAAACACAAAGTGGGTCCGGAATATCCGATACTACGGTTATCCGGACAAGGTCCGGCTGGTGATCGATACGCAACAACCGTATCTTTCGGCTTTTAAGGTGAATGCGAATGAAAAGGGTCTGACAGTAGATGTGGGTGAAGATGCAAGCGTCGTATCCGAACACGAAAAAAAGCAGGCGCGGGCATCTCAAGGCAGGATTGAGGAATCCGCCTGGGTGAACCGGGTCGATTTTTTAAGTGAGGAAGCCGGAAAGTCAACCGTGATCATCGGAACCACCACGCCTGTAAAATATGATATAAAAAAATCAGCCCCAAAAAGGCTGACGCTGACGCTTTTTAACACAAAACTCCCGGACTATCGCAGGCGACCGCTGATAACCACGCGGTTTGAGAGCGCTGTGGACCGAATCACACCGGTCCAGCCTCCCGGTGGGGAAGACATGTCGATGATCACCTTAGAGCTTCGCGAACCTGTGCCGTACATGATCGAGCAGTCGGAAAATATCATAAAGGTCCATTTCGAAGCATCTTCGATTCCGCCCAGGCCCCTGGCAGCAGCTAAATTGCAGCCATGGGAAACCACGGTGTCACAGACGGCTGCCGGAACCGAAGAAAAAGCGGGGCAAAAGACAGGCGGGGAGACCGCTTTGGCAAAACCGGCCGGCAAATACACCGGAGAGAAGATCGCTCTTAACTTTTATGAAACCGATATCAAAAATGTGCTTCGTATTATCAGAGAGATCAGCGGCAAAAATATCGCCATCGATAAGGATGTAACCGGAAAAGTTACCCTCGCCTTTGACAAACCGGTGCCCTGGGATCAGGTGCTCGATTTGATCTTAAAGATGAATAACCTCGGCCAGGTTTATGAAGGGGATATCATCCGGATTGCTAAACTCACTACAATCTCCAAAGAAAAGAAAAGGATACGGGACAAGGTCAAGGAAGAGCCGCTGCACACCGAATATATTCTGGTCAACTATGCCGACGCACAAAAAGATGTATTGCCGCTTCTTACAAAGATCAAAACAGAGCGGGGGAGTCTGAGTGTGGATTCGCGGACCAACCAGATCATCATGACCGATGTGCAGAGCCGGATCGATCGAGCCCGGGAAATCGTTAAAAATATCGACAAAGTAACCCCGCAGGTGATCATTGAGGCAAAGATTGTCGAAGCCAATACTAATTTTTCCCGGAGTATCGGAATTGACTGGTCAATGAAAGGCGGACCGATATTTAAAAACTTTTTTAAAGGCGTATTTGATTATGATGTTGGTTTTAGCTATCCGATTGCTGATGCCAGCAGTGTAGGGTTTAAATTTACCAAAATTTTAGGGACACCCTTTGAACTCGACATGAAAATAATGGCCGCCGAAACAAATAAGGACGCACGGTTACTCTCCGCACCCAAAATTAAAACCGCTGATAATGAAAAAGCCATTATTTCACAGGGGATCAAACAACCCTACCCGGAACGGGATGAATCCGGACTTACCACGGTGGCCTTTATCGATATTTTGTTGGAGCTGGAGGTGACGCCGCACATTACCGCCGACAGCAGGGTTTCAATGCTCATCAACATCAAGAAAGAAGATTCGCTCGGCAATGTTAACATCGGGGGATCGCAGGTACCGGTGGTGTCGACCAACAAAGCGAACACAACGCTTCTGGTCAATGATGGAGACACCATCGTGATCGGCGGCATTCTTAAAACAAAGCAAGATCTGACGGAATCCGGTTTTCCGGTGCTCTCAAAAATCCCGGTTTTAGGATGGCTGTTTAAAAGCAAAATAAAGAGCAAAGATGATAC
>CAZSON010000191.1:0-5666 GCA_964608375.1 uncultured Desulfobacter sp.
CAAAGGAGGTTTGTTTATGTCAGCATTAGAACAATTGAAAAGGATGCTGTCGGAGGGGACGATTTCTCGGCGGCAATTTTTAACCCGGATGTCGGCTTTGGGCCTTGCGGCAGCCGTTTCGCCGACTCTTCTGAGCACTTCGGCCAGAGCATCGACACCTAAAAAGGGAGGTCGTTTCAAAATCGGAGTCAATGATTTCAGTACACAAGACAGCCTCGATCCGGCTCTGAATGAAACCCAATTTACGATGTTGCTGCAATTTCAGCTGCGCAACTGCCTGGTGGAAATCGGACCTGGAGGAGCCTTTGTCCCTGAACTGGCCGAAAGCTGGGAGGCCACTCCGGACGCAAAAATATGGACTTTCCACCTTCGCAAAGGGGTCGAGTTTCACAACGGCAAGACCATGGACGCAGAGGACGTGGTTTACTCCATGGGGCTGCACACCGGCAAAGCTACCCGTTCGGTGGCCCATGGTTTCCTCAAGGAGGTCAAGGAGATCAAAGCTGAAGGGAAACAGATGGTACATTTTACCCTCAGCAGCGGGGACGTTGATTTTCCGGGTATTATGGCCCTCTTTGCACTTTTGATCCTACCCAAAGGCACCAAAGATTTTTCCTCCGGCATCGGCACCGGACCTTTTATCCTGGAAAATTTCGAACCGGGCGTGCGTTCTCTTGTCAAGCGCAATCCGAACTACTGGAAGAAAGGCCGCAGCCATTTCGACGAAGTCGAAATGCTGGGAATTTCGGACGTCACCGCCCGAACCAACGCAGTTGTGACCGGTAAGATCGACGCTATGAATTATGCTGATGTTAAAACGGCTCATCTGCTGGAGAAAAAATCCGGCATCCAGGTGATCCGCACCAGCGGCAAGATGCACTATGAGTTCGTTATGAACACCACACTGGCGCCATTCGACAACAACGATGTGCGCATGGCACTGAAACTGGCCATCGATCGCGAAGATTTTCTCAAACGGATTGTTAACGGTTACGGCACCCTGGGCAACGACCATTCCCTGTCTCCCGCCTACCGGTATTATGCTAAGCTGCCCCAACGCGTGTACGATCCCGACAAGGCTCGCTGGCACATGAAAAAATCCGGCATCGGAGACTACACCTTCACAATCCACGCCTCCGAACTGCCGTTTACCGGCGCCACTGACGGCTCGCAGCTTTACGGGGAGCATGCTGCCAAGGCCGGCATCAAGATCAAAACCGTTCGCGAACCTAGTGACGGGTTCTGGACCAACGTGTGGCGCAAAAAACCGTTCATCACTTCGCGATGGAGCGGCCGGCCCACCGAGGACACCATGCTGTCCCTGGCGTACGGCTCAGAGTCCACCTGGAACGAGAGCTACCTGCACAATTCGCGCCTGGATGAGCTCTTGAAAGCTGCTCGCACTGAGTTTGACACGAAAAAGCGCCGCCAGATGTACACCGAATGCCAGAAAATCATCCGGGACGAAGGCGGTACGGTGGTTCCTGTGTTTGCGGATTTTGTGGATGCGGCCAGCAAGCGGGTCAAATTCGGTGAGCGCGCCTCGGACTGGCCTTTGGACGGCGACCGTTGTGCCGAGCGCTGGTGGTTTGAATCCTGATTCAAAGATATCTGTTCAATCGTTCGCAAAACCTTTGGCTGAGGCCAAAGGTTTTGCCTTTTTTAGCACCTTTTTCAGCGGGTCGAGAGGGAACAATAAAAAATGCAGACGATCATCAAAGCTAGAGGTTTGGTCGATGTGAACGCTGAAATCGTACGAGCGAATCAATATGTCGCAATCAAGGGTAAAACCATTGTGGCTGTAGGGGCTATAGCCGATATGCCCGCAGTGCCCTCTGAAGTGAAAGTACTGGACTGTTGCGACAAATATATTCTGCCGGGTCTGGTCAACAGCCACGTTCATGTCGGTACGCTCTATTCGGCGTCTAATCCTGAGTTTGAGGATTTTGGCAATTTTCCCAATGAACTGCTGGCAGTGGCAGGGGCCCGCCATGTCAGCACCGAGTTGATGAGTGGGGTGACCACGCTGCGGGACTGCGCCGGTCACAATCGGGTTGTCTTTGCCCTTCGCAGAGCCATCGAAATGGAGATTGTCCCGGGTCCGCGTATAATTTCCAGCGGCCGCTGCCTTACCATCACCGGCGGTCACTGCCATTTTATCGGAGTTCAGGTGGACGGCCCCAACGACGTGACTCGCGCTGTGCGGCAACAGCTCAAAATGGGTGCCGATTTCATCAAAATCATGGCTACCGGCGGTGACACCCGGGGGACCTCTCCGGGGTTTGCCTCATTTTCAGTGGCTGAAATCAGCGCAGCCTGTGAGACAGCCCACCGAATCGACAAAAAAATCAGCGCCCATTGCCGGGGTATACCCGGCATAGAGAATGCCATAAAGGCCGGCGTCGATCAGATTGAGCACGCTGATTTTGAACTGCCCGACGGCACCCTTCAATTCGATTCTGTGCTGGCAGATCAAATCGCTGCGCGCGGCATTTATGTGACGCCTACCATTCAGCTCTATCGGGATCTGATCGCAATTAGTCAGCACAAGCGCGCCGAGGGGAAGCTGTCGGTTTCAGAGGATCGGCAACTTTCGTTGCTGCAACGAGCTCTGGATGAGAAATATCGAACTCTGGAAGGGTTTTTGCAGGCCGGTGTGCAATGCGTTGCAGGTAACGATGCCGGATTGCCGGCCACGCCCTTCGGTAGTTTTTGGCGTGAGCTCGATGCCATGGTGACAGGGGGCATGACACCGATGCAGGCCATTGTGGCCGCTACCCGGACCGGAGCCGAGGCCATCGGTTTGTATTTCAATATCGGATCGATCGAAGCAGGTAAGCAGGCCGATATCATCGCCGTAGATCATGACCCGACGGTCGATATTAAGGCTCTTAAACGGATATCGCTGGTCATGCAGGCCGGAAAAGTATGCAGTTAGTCTTCAATTCTAAGTGGACGTTTATTGTAAAACCCAAGTGACTTTTAGGAGACCATATGAAACAGACAATTTCCATTAATCCCGATATTGCCCACATTCCCTTAGGAGAGCGAGAACAGTGCGAAACGGCCGTCGCACACAAAAGTGACCTGGCCGATCTGGCTTCGGGCAACCCCCATTTTGCGGTCCCGCCTTATATCCTCCAGCGACTGCAGGAGCAGCTTGAAATGTCGACCTACATGCCGTACACCGATTACTACGGTATATTGGAACTGCGGGAGCGGATCGCCGATCACCTCAAACATCAGTGTCGAATCAGTGTTGATCCGGTCTCCGAACTGATGGTCACCCACGGGGTGCAGGAAGGCATTTTCATCGTTCTCAAAACCATCCTGCGCCCGGGCGACGAAGTCCTGCTGCCCAGCCCCTATTACGCCCACTATGGAATCGATACTATTGCATGCGGCGGTAGGCCGGTACCGGTCCTGCTGGATGAAGAAACCGGTTTTATCCCCGATCCCCTGCGATTCGAACATGCCATTACTCCAAAAACCCGGGCAATTTTATTCTGCAACCCCAACAATCCCCTGGGAGTGGTTTGGCCGGAAGAGGTACTTCAACAGATGGCTCATCTGGCCCGAAAGCACGACCTGCTGATCCTGGTCGACGAGATCTACCGTGACTTCATTCGTCCCAAGCCGCCGGTCAGCATCGCCTCCTTTCCGGGGATGGCCCAGCGCACCATTACCTTTAATGGATTTTCAAAGGCCTATATGATGATGGGGCTGCGCATCGGCTATGTGGCCGCACCGGCCCAGGTCATGACCCATTTGCAGCAGTTGCAACGGTGTGTAACTTTGTTTCCGTCCATGCTGGGCGAAATCGCGGCGCTTGCGGCACTGGACTGCCCTCGTGAGCAGCTGGATCCCATTCACGATGAAGTTCAGAGTTTGGTGGACCGGTTATATCACGGTGTGTCCGCTCTGCCGGGAGTAAGCTGTGTGCGACCACCTGGCGGGTTCTATATTTTCCCCAACGTCAAATCTCTGAACCCAAGTTCTGTGGATCTGTCGCTCAAACTGATCCAAGAGGCCGATGTGGTTACCCTGCCAGGGATCGAATTCGGTCCCCATGGAGAGGGACATCTGCGTTTGTCGGTCTGTGCCGGGCGAGAGCATGTCGAAAAAGGTTTGGATCGGCTGGCCCAATTCATCGTTCGTCACCGGTAAGGCTTCCGGCGCTTTGAGAGATCAATGTGAAATGGAAATGACTGAGTCCCTGACCATATACAATCAAATCTGCCGATCAATGGAGAGAGACAACCTGGTATGAGCAGCCGAGATCGTGGTTTTTTAATGGCCCGATTGATTCGCCGGCTTAGGGCGATACTACCTGCACAAAATATACTGACCCGCCGGGTCGACATGCTGACCTACGGGTATGATTCCAGCCCAACCGATTATCAATCTGTCCCCGATTGTGTGGTGTTTCCTACCAACTCTATTCAGATTTCGAAAATTTTAAAACAGGCCAATGAGTTGAAGATACCGGTCATACCCCGGGGGGGCGGCACCAATGCCAGCGGTGCCACTGTTCCGGTGACAGGTGGCATCGTGCTGTGCCTTACAAAAATGAACCGCATTTTGGACATCGATGCCGCAAATCGCACCGCCACAGTGGAACCCGGACTGGTGCTGCAGGAGCTCAACAACAGGCTGGCCGAGCGTGAACTCTATTTTCCTCCGGATCCCCAGAGTTTTTTTGCGGCCACCATCGGGGGTATGTTGGCTGAAAATTCCGGCGGACCGGTGTGTGTAAAATACGGTGTTACCAAGCAGTACGTTCTGAGGATCGAAGCCGTCCTGCCCTCAGGTGATATTGTAGAGCTGGGCGGCCATAGCATGCACAGCTTTTACGGCTACGATTTGGCCGGCCTGCTGATAGGTTCTGAGGGTACTCTTGGAGTGATCACACGGGCGACTCTGCGGTTGCTGCCGTTGCCGGCGTTCAAGAAAATGGTTATCTCCGTATTTGACAAGGTTGTCACAGCCGGAGACATCGTTTGCAGGGTGTTGAACAGTGGGATCGTTCCGGCCAAGATCGAACTTTTGGATAACTGGTTCATTCGGAAAGGTGAGGCTTTCGGCCGTCTCGGTATCCCCCAGGATGCGGCTGCAATCGTTTTTTTTGAAACCGACGGGGACAAACGGAGCAGCCTCAAGGAAGCGGACCTGATTCTGGAGATCTGCAGGCGTTATGGTGCGATCGAAGCTCGCCGGGCCAGGGATGAACACGAGGCCGATCAATACTGGGCCGCCCGCCGGGCAGGATACCAGATGGTGCTCAACTCGGCCCCCAATGTTTTGGATGACGATATCACTGTGCCCCTGACCAAGATTCCCGATCTGTTGACCGGCATCCAGAATCTGGCACGCAAATATGGTCTCGAAATCCCTGTTTTGGGACACGCCGGAGACGGCAACATGCATCCGGATATTCTTTACGACAAGAGCGACCCTGAATGTTTTGCACGGGCTGAACAGGCCATGCACGACCTGGTCCGGCTGGCGATCGATCTGGGCGGGGTCATTTCAGGCGAACATGGGATTGGACTGGAAAAGAAGATGTACATGACGGAAGTCATGGATGCCGGGGCTATCGAAATTTCCAAAGCCATCAAAAAAACTCTGGATCCGAACCTGATCATGAACCCTGAAAAGATTTGGAG
>CAZSON010000192.1:0-5665 GCA_964608375.1 uncultured Desulfobacter sp.
GCCCAAATAGACCGTGCTGTTTATTTTTTAATGCCTGAGTTCAAATTGTGTGAACTCCCCCGAATAGGTATCCCAACTCACTTTGATATTTTTTACCTTTGAGTGGGGCGGCCCTTTTTTGCACCATTGAAGGATCGACTCAACGCAGTTTTTATCTCCTTCAAATAGCGTTTCAACAGTCCCATCCCTTCTATTTCTCACCCATCCGAAAACCCCATACCTTTCAGCAGCGCGGCATGTCTCCATCCTGAAGAAAACGCCTTGAACTCTCCCGCTGATAATAACACGGGCCCTCACATTCGTATCCATGACCTCTCCAATAGTTGCATGCGTTTCATTTTTGATGCATTCGTAAAAAGTCCATTTTTGTTCGCTCCTTGACCAATTTCAAGGCTTCAATTTTCTGAAATAATCCTTTTTAGAGCAGCTTCATCTATGATTTCAACGTGTCGTTCTTTGGCACGGTCGAGTTTAGATCCCGGTGATTTGCCAACGACAAGATAATCGGTATTTCCTGTCACAGAGCTAACCACATTGCCACCTGCCATTTCGATGAGATTCTGGGCCTCACTTCTTGTCATGCTCACAAGGGTTCCGGTTAGGACAAATATTTTTCCGTCCAGCACATCTCTTTTTTTTATATCATGATGGACAATCTGTACTCCGAAATCAAAAATTCGAGAAATGGTGATCCGATTTTCATTTTGCCTAAAAAATTTAGGAAGGCTCTCAGCCAAAACAGGCCCAATTCCTTCGATCGATTTGAGCTCATCGGTCGACGAATTCAATAGATTTTCAAAAACCCCGTATTTATCTGCCAGTATCCCTGCTACATGTTCACCGACATGCCGAATGCCCAGTGCATAAATAAATCGACTCAACGTGACCTTTTTACTCCTTTCAATGGCAAGAGCCAGATTCCGGGCCGATTTCTTCCCCATTCGCTCGCAATGGCTGAGTTGATCTTCCTCCAGATGAAAGATATCTGCGTAAGATGAAAGCAGTCCCCTGTCGACCAATTGTTCCACCAGTTTGTCTCCAAGCCCGTCGATATCGAATGCCCCTTTGGACGCGAAATGCTTGATACGTTCCTTTACCTGTGCCGGACAGGCTGAGTTGATACACCTGGTGGCCGACTCACCTTTAGTTCGAGTTACCACAGAATCGCATACAGGGCATCTTTTTGGCATAACAAAACCTGCTTCCGTTCCTGTTCGCCTTGACTCAATCACTTTGACAACTTCCGGAATCACGTCACCCGCACGTTGAACCAGCACGGTATCTCCGATCCGTATCCCTTTCTTTTTTATCTCATCCTCGTTATGCAATGTTGCGCGGCTGACCATTGCACCGCCGACGATAACCGGCATCAGCAGGGCAACAGGTGTTAATACACCGGTCCGCCCAACCTGAACTTTGATATTCTCAATTCGGGTCGTCTCCTGCACCGCCTTGAATTTATAGGCAATGGCCCATCTGGGGCTCCTGGAGGTTGTACCCAACCGCTGTTGAAATGAAACACGATCCACCTTAACAACCATACCGTCGATATCATAGGGAAGCTTAGGCCTGTCCTCTTTAAGTTCTTTATAGTATTCAAGGACTTCCCTGAGAGATATTTGCGGTCGAATTCGCGGGTTTATTCTTAAGCCCAAAAGTTGCAGTGTCTGCAGCGTCTCCCAGTGAGACTGAGTTACTGGACCTCGGATAATACCAATTCCATAGAAAAATATTTCCAGAGGACGCTTTGCCGTAATTTTAGAATCGAGCTGTCTTAACGATCCTGCTGAAGCGTTTCTCGGATTTGCAAAAGGGGCTAGTTTTTGACGGAGTCGTTCACTATTGAGCTGTCTGAATCCCTCTTTGCCCAAAAAGACTTCTCCTCTTACTTCGAGGACTGACGGCATCGTGATTATTTTGTTTTTCCGCAGTAGAATTGGGACCGACCGAATGGTTCTCACATTTGATGTAATCAATTCTCCTCGAACACCATCACCACGGGTTGAGGCCCTAGCGAGTTTTCCATCTTCATAAACAATCTCCACGGCAATACCGTCCAACTTTGGCTCTGCGGTATAAATGATCTTATCATCGTGTTTGAGGATTTTCTTTATTCGACGATCAAAATCGATAATATCTGAATCACTAAACGCATTATCGAGACTCAACATCGGTATTGAGTGATCAATGGTCTCAAATTTTTCAAGCGGTGGCGCACCGACCCGCATGGTTGGGGAATCCGGGGTTGAAAGACCCGGATGAGATGTTTCAAGCCTTATCAGTTCCCTCATCATACGGTCATACTCCCCATCCGATATTTCCGGATCATCCAGAACATGATACCGGTAATTATGCCGGTGCAAATTATCTCTGAGGTTCTCGGCCCTTTTAATAATGTCTGCATCTATAGGGTTTGACATAAACTGCATATCACCTCACAAACAGCCTTTCGCTGCCTTTTAAAACGGTTATCATTAAACCCTGGTCGCCATTGAAAAGTAGCCAGTTCATCCGAGACCACAAGCACACTTCCCACCTCAACGTTTCGAAATTTCCCTACGCTGTAAAGGGCTGAAATCTCCATTTCAACGGCCAGTATATTCTTTCTCTGATAATGCTCGACTTTTTCACGGGTCTCTCTGAAGATCGCATCGGTAGACCAAATCGTACCTGTATGGTACTGATGCCCGCATTGGTTTAAGAAAATCTTTAAGTATCTTATAATCCTTTCAGATGAATTTGAAAGGGTGTCCGTTTCCTTTTTTTCGGTTCGTCCCTGGTTTTTGTAGTGTTTTGATGTGCCCTCATCGATAATGGATGATTCGGGAACTATGATATCCCCCACCCGAACATCGGGTGAAATCGAGCCGCACCAACCAAAAAATAAAAATATTTTCGCTCCCCGGGCAATAAGTGTCTCCAATACCATTGTCGAATATGGCGCACCGATCATCGGCCCTGCTAGTGAAATCGCCCTATAATCATCGTCGCCGATATATAAACGACTCATAAACAGCCCCCTGAAACGGCTCTCATCCATTTTCATTAATTGACAAAAATAAGAAAGATCCGCTTGGGTGCTGACCATTACCGCGATACGTCCCAGGTCTGAAGCACTGTTGGGCTTTATCGGATTTACAATTGAATCTGCTATGGGCGTCATTTTTTGTAAAATGTTACCGATCTAATTTTTCTTACTCTTACAAGTTTTTGGCAAATCCCAACACATTTTTATTAATTACCAGGTGGTGTGTGGGCTGGATAAGTTCTTGGTGTTCTGATCGAAATGGAATAAAAACCAGCAAAAAACTTTTCGGGTTTATCCGGATATCGCGAAGTTTCTCAAAAAAGATTTTTCTCGGTTTTATGAAATTGGCCAGAATTATTTTTAAGCTTTCTATACCCTCTTTGACCGGCAGTGTCACAGGGTAAAATCGGGTGTATGGCATTGTAGGAACTAAATTGGTGGGGGGTTCGGAAAGTGTCATATAGGTGGAAAGTCGCAAAAAAAGCTGAGGACGAACCTTAAAGGCAGGCGCCCAGAAGTGAAATTTCATATCTTCCCACCCCTTCCGGGTAACCTTTGGGAGGTTGGCAACGCGCATCAGATCGGCATATGAATTCAGTGTTATCCCGGAAATATTCGCATTGATCCGCCAAAAGGGCATAAAAATGATATTTTCCTCTTTTCCGGGTATGTGGGTCACCGTCATTTTTTCAAACTTTTTTTTACCCGGTCTCCATACAGAACCGCAGTTTTCACAATCCAGAACCAGTGAGTTCCGCTCACCATGTAAATCCCATCCGCAGTTAGGGCATAGGGTTGGTAAAAACCGGATGCGCCGGCCCGGATGACCGCCGGGCATTGAAGTGGGGTCAAAATCATCGGGGAGGGATGACGAAACCGGTCTGTTTAATACGGCATCATAGAGCTTTCTATTTAGATAAAAGGGAGAATAAATAAGGCTGATGGTTTCACCAATATGGGATTGATGGAAAATGGGTTTGGTCAAAGAGGCGGAAAAGCGATGATCAATAACCTTCATCACCTTTTCAAAGGGCTGCATCGGCTTTAAAAAATAACCTTCTGAATCGGGCGATACGAACTTAAGAGTTAACGCCTGGCTTCGCAGACCCACGGATATTGGAAAATATCTCGAATCGACAGCCTGGTGACTGATATCGACAAAACGGTGTCTGATGCCGGGCTGAACACAGAAAAACAGCATCCCTTTAAATCGCCAGTATGGAAAAAATACCAGATTTGGATTCTCAGGCACAGTATGGGGAAGCATGTAGCGAAAAAAACCCCGCTCCATCAGGTAGGACTTTACCCTGCAATACTCACAGGTAAAGAGCCGGTCGGTCTCTTGCAGGATTGCAGGAGCACCACACTGTGGGCATTTATGTTCAATAAGAAAATTAAAGCTTTTCACCGCACCGGTTGCAAAACATGGAATCCGACAGGTTCTCGCCCCCACAGGTTGGACATAATTTGGATGTTGGCTTTTCCTCAACAGGATGACCGCATCGGGAACAAAATTTCGCGCTGGTCGTTAGATTTTTTCCACACTTTGAGCATCGTTCAAAAACGAGCTGCTGATGCCCACAGGAAGGACAAAATTTTGCGTTTGCAGGAATAAAATGGTTACACTCCGGGCATGAAAAAGTCTGCTCGCCATCGGCCTGTTGTGAGGCCGGCTTTGCCTGGGCAAAGTACTGGGCAAACATGGCCGGCATCATCAAACCCATGCCCATCCCCATGCCTGACCCTGCACCGCCTTCTGCAACAGAGGCTTTTTCCATCGCCATGGCGGCCTTCATCTGCATGAGTTTGTTCATATCTTTAAAAACACCCATTCGGCTGCGATCGTCAATGGCCTGTTGGACTTCAGGTGGAGGCGTTATGGCGTTCATATAAAGATCGGCTAACCCGAGACCAAAGTGACTGAAATCCTCCTGCAGCCGTGCGGCGAGGCCTTTGGAAAGTTCATCGTATTTTGCAGGAAGGTTCAGGATGGAGTCAATGGTTTCTCCCATATAATCATTGAACCTCGATACGATAACCCGATTCAGATATTCCTCAATTTCATTAGTGGTGAACATGCCCTGAGTTCCTACCAGGCGGTTGATAAACAAGACAGGCTGGAGAACCTGAAGATTGAACACACCAAATGCCCGCAAACGAATCAAGCCCAGTTCCGAGTCTTTGAAGGCCACCGGGTCCCGGGTTCCCCATTTGAGATTTGTAAACACCTTTATGTTTACAAAATACATCTCTGCCCTCAAGGGGCTGGTCATGCCCCAAGGCAGAGCGGCAATTTTAGTCAAAATGGGGATGTTAGCTGTCTTCAAGGTATGCCTGCCAGGCCCAAATGCTTCGATAGCCTTTCCCTTATAAAAAAAGACCCCCGCCTGGCTTTCTCTGACAATAACCTGCGCCCCATATTTGATTTCGCCTGAACCCTGCTCAGGAATGCGATGGACGAGTTCTTTACCCGTATCATCGAACCACTCTATAACTTCTAAGAAAATAACATTATTTGCCCCCATCTTCGATTTCTCCTTTTAGTCTATCCCGTTTGGTACATCCTCCTCATTTTGTATAATAGCGCAATAGAAGGTGTCAATTATAATTCCATGCGATCAATTTTACCATCCTAAA
>CAZSON010000193.1:0-1539 GCA_964608375.1 uncultured Desulfobacter sp.
CGTTTTTTAAATTCCGGACTTTGATAGTATTCTTCCTGAATCATTCCGTCCTCCTTTTTTTTAATGTTTCCGTTTATTGACCCATCTGTTCCGAGGCGATGTTGATCGATCTAATAATAATGTTACACCAACGTAACGTAACGCTTTACCTCCCAGTTGGTCACATGGGCCATGAACTCGCCCCATTCTTTTTTCTTGATCCTTACGTAGTCGGCTGCAATTTGCCCCAGGGCGCCCATGACAAGATCGTCCGCTTCCAGGGCCTCAACTGACCGGCCCAGATCCTGAGGAAGTGGCCTCATCCCGCGCTTCCGGCGCTCCTCATAGGGCAGATCCCAAACATTTATGCCGTAAGACGCTTCTCCCGGATCGAGCTCGTTCCTGATGCCGTCCAGCCCGGCCGCCATGTAAACGGCGCCGATAAGGTACGGGTTTGCCAGGCCGGATACGGATCGATCCTCAAACCGGTTGTTGGCCGGTGACCGGAACATCTGGGTCCTGTTGTTGTCGCCAAAGGAATTCCAGGCAGGGGTCCAGTTGTATTCAGATCCGGATGAGTACACCGCCTCGCCGCTCTGGATACGGCGGTAGCAGTTCACTGTCGGAGAGGTCACAGCGCAGATCGCATCCATATGTTTGATCAGTCCGCCAAGGAAGTGATAGGCCAGTTTAGAGTATCCCAGACGCTCGTCTTTCCACTCTTTTTCACCCTCCGGCAGGGTAAAGAGGTTCTCGCCGGTCTTTGCATCGGCGACGTGAAAATGAAGGTGGTTTCCCGACCCGGTCTTGTCTTCAAACGGCTTGGCCATGAAAGTGACATTAAACCCGTACTTAGCGGCTACCTGGGGCGCCATGGTATGGAAGAAGCTGCACCAGTCTGCGGAATCCAGGATATTGGAATACTGCCAGTTGATTTCATACTGCATGTTGGCGTCTTCATGGTCGCACTGGTAGGCATTAAGCCCCACCTCTGCGAGGCATTTCATTAGATCCTGCAGATAATCAGCGGCCTGTGAAATCCCCCTCACATCATAGCAGGGTTTGGACAGGGTATCGATCCCCGCCGGGTCCCAACCGGTGATGGTCCCGTCCTCATTGAATACAAAGATAAAATGCTCGGGTTCAAATCCGCCGTTAAACAGATAACCCTCTTTTTCAAAGTCTTTCATCACCCGTATCAGATTCTGGCGGGCGCAGGCCATATAGGGCTCATCGTCACAGAAAAGGCTGCAGTTTGCCAGGGCGGTATTGGGTCTCCATGGCAGTTGCCTGAACGTCTCAATGTCCGCGCGGGCCATGATATCATGACTGTGTGGTCCCTGATCAACACCCCAGACAGCGCCCCCGGCAAATCCGGCGCCGTCATCTATGATGCCATCAAAATCCGCGGGAAACTGCACCTGTTTGACCTTGGCCGCGCCGTAAACGTCCACAAATTGAGCCCACAGAAACTTGATGCCCGCTGCTTCAAGTCCCTTTCTCACATCTTCTCTTGAATCACCTTTCTTTGCATAATATCCCATTACTCAATCCTCCTTT
>CAZSON010000193.1:1639-5641 GCA_964608375.1 uncultured Desulfobacter sp.
CGGGAATAGGTGATCACCGATATAAACCGGATCGGTAATTTTTTCAGCTCTTCCGGACCGTGGGGGACGTCGGCGTCGAAGAAAAGCGAGTCTCCCGGGGTGAGGGGGTAAGTCTTGTTTCCGTGTCGATAGCCCACTTCACCTTCGATAATATAAACAAACTCCATCCCGGAATGTTGAAAAATCGGAAAGACATCGGATTCCCTTGTCAGGGTGATCATATACGGCTCAACAGCGATGGTTTTACCGATGCTGTGGCCTAAGAGCTGATAATGGTGACCGGCGCGGGTGCCGCGACGTTCGATAATCAGTCCCTGGCCGGCGCGGACGAAGCTGACATCTCTTTCCTCTTCGTATTTGCGGAAAAGAGCGGTGACCGGTATGGTCAGGGCAGCTGCAAGCGACTGAAGCGTAGAAAGTGAGGGTGAGGCATTGCCGTTTTCAATTTTGGACAGCATGCCGGTGGAAACGCCGGCCAGTTTGGCCAGCCCGGCAACGGTCAGGTCTAACTTTTTGCGAAAGACACGTACCTGCCTGCCGATTGAAACTTCCAGTTTATTATCACGCGCCCCCGATATGCTGTGTGCATTCTGCTGGTTCATTTTATCCTCAAAACAGCTGAAACCAATGCCAAACCGGACTGCGCGCAGATTATGATGATGTTTTTTGTCCTAAATCGGTCCGGCTAGCTTACGATCTTCCCTTCACGCATGGCATCGATAAAGTTACCGCAGTATTCATCCCTGCCCAGAATCATCTCCGCAGTCAAAAGGTTGGTCATGATTTTTTTGTCCAGGGGATCGATAATCGCAGAATCAAGCCCCTTTTCCATGGCACAGACCAAAAAAGTTCGGTTAATAAGGTAGCGTTCCGGCAAACCGTAAGAAACATTGCTGAGCCCGCAGGTGGTGTGGACGCCTGAAAACGATTCCATAATCGTTGCGATGGAGTTCAGCGCAATATTGCCGTTTCGCGTATCGGTGCTCAACGGCTGAATCAGCGGGTCGAGATAGATGCTCGAACGCTTTAATCCCAACACCTCCAGTTTTTTAACCAGGCCGGCAGCATTTTCGACTACCTTTTCCGTTGTATTTGGAATCCCGGTTTCGTCCATGCAAAGACCGATCACATCGGCCACGTCGCCTTCCAGAATAGGGGCCACTTCATCAAAGCGATCCGGTTCAAGCGTAATGGAATTAATCAGCGGTCTTTGCGCAACCTGTTTTAATCCGGCGGCCAGCACTTTCGGATCCGGGCTATCGAGGGAAAGCGGAATTGAGACAGACTCTTGTACCAGATCGATCAGCCAAAGGAAATCATCGTATTCGGATTTCAACCTCGATCCGCAATTTACATCGATAAAGGCAGATCCTGCCGCTTCCTGTTTACGGGCTTCATCCTGTAAAAAAGCCCGATCCCGTTTATCGACCGCCTCATCAATGGACTTTCGACTCGTATTAATTCTTTCTCCAATAATAATCACAGTTTATGCCTTTCTAATATCAAGCGAAAAACGCTGTTTTGAGTAAACCTCTTAGGGATTGAGGCTGTTTAATTGATCGATACACTGGGCCGCTTCTATGCAATAAAAATCGGCGCCGATCTCATCGGCAAACTCCTGGGTCACCGGCGCCCCCCCTATCCAGATCGTACACTTCTGCCGAAGTCCCGCTTCTTCAAGGGAGTCGATTATGATTTTCATCTGAGGTATCGTTGTGGTCAAAAGTGCAGACATGCCGATGAGCGATACCCCTTTTTCCACCTGTTCCACAAAAACACCGGGATCGAGATCAACCCCCAGATTGATCACCTGATAACCGACACTTTCCAGCATCATGGCTACCAGATTCTTCCCGATATCGTGCATATCTCCCTTGACCGTTCCGATCGCAAAAACGCCCTTCGGTTCCAATGCAGCTTCTCCCAGAAGCGGCTTTAAAATATCCATGCCCGATTGCATGGTTTTGGCGGATCGAAGAACCTCCGGCACGAAAACTTCGCCTTCTTTCCACTTTTGCGCCACCACATCCATCCCCTTGACCAGCCCTTCGTCCAAAATCTGGTTTGCATCATTCCCTTCATCTAAAACTTCCTGAACCAGACTTTGAATATCCTTGAGTTTGCCTTTAAAAACCGCATTGATAATATCTGCAAGATCTGCCATCGTTCATCTCCTCCCTGGTGAAAAAAATTAATTAATAATCTCACCGTGCTATGTATTTATCCGTATATTTTTATTGCACAAAATTCTTGAATTGGGTCCGGATGGCCTTCACAATCTCTTCATCCACCGGTTCGGCTTTGTGGGTTTCAAGCACTTCAAGTACGATCTCGTGACAACGGGCAAACGTATCTTTTCCCCCTGTCTCCTCCCATTTTTCTCTCGGTTTGCGGTCCGCAATCTTGGGCACAAAGTGTTCCTCGCGCATATGATCAAATGTATGATCTTCCTGGAGAAAATTTCCTCCGGGACCGACCTCCGCCGTGACATCGACGGCCAGTGTCTCGTCCGTTACCTTTACCCCTTTCAGAACCCGCATCACTTCACCTAAGATCTCATTGTCCATTACATACTTTTCATATGAAGCTGTCAGGCAAAATTCCAGAAGCCCCAATGCGTCATGAATGAAATTGCCGCCTGCCATGCCGACAAGCAGATTTGTAATCGCACCTTCGTAACCGGCCTGTGCATCCAGAATCTTGGAATCAGACTGTCCTGCGGTTCCGTAAAAAGGGAGCGCGTAATACTGTGCCATCTGCGCGGCGCAGGCGTTGATAAGCCCTTCTTCCACAGAGCCGGACACATATCCCATGGTGCGAAGATCGGTGGACGTAGATGTACAGGCCATCAATACAGGCGTTCCCTTATTGACGATCTGGGCCAAACAGAGGCCTGCCAATGACTCAGCGCAAAGATTGGCCACATTCCCCGCAACCGTAACAGGACCGGTCGCCCCTGTGAGCGGCTCGGCCGGAATGGACAACGGAAGCCCCGATTCGGCGCAGGTCATCAATAAATCGCCGTAGACTTGATCGATTTCCAGGGGGCTAATCATGCAGGTGATAAACGAAACCCACGGTTTCTTCTGCAGCGCCTCCAGACTCCCCGCAATCATGGAGCACATCTTTACGACTTCTTTGGTTCCTGAAATCGTGTAGACACCGCCCTGGACGTGCTTATTCGTGTTGTTTATGGCCGCAAAAAAACGATTGATGTCCACCTTTTCAATCGGCAGGTCGTTTGGGTAAACAGGGATAACCTGAAAATGGGCGTTGTCCAGATAGTCCATCAGTTTGGATACATTCTGAACATCTTTGAGTGTTGAGGGGCGTTTTTGCCCTGTTTGAAGATCGATGATGTTCAACGCTGTTCCACCGCTGCCAAAATGAACCCGCGTACCTCCCACATGGATGTTGCAATCCGGATTGCCGCGGCCGTATAATATGAGCTCCGAAGGCGTTGAAGCGATACAATCTTCGAGCAATCCTCTGGGGATATATACCAGTTTCTTCTCTTCGTCCGTCTCAATGCCTTTGGCCTTGAACAGTTCAAAAGCGCGTTCATTGGCTACCTTGATCCCGACCTCGGACAAAAGCCGGGTGATTGCGTCATCTACCTTTCGAACGTCCGAATCGGTGAATGGGCGGTATAGACCTCCGTCCAACCCCCCTAATTTTCTTTTTTCCATGATGTCAATACTCCTTTTAAAATCCTTCCCTTCGTTCCAGACCGGCGGCCAGTGGTATATCCAGGGCCTCCGAAGCGGAAATAGTAATGCTGCGCATGTCTTCCGGTTCCAGATTGTGAACATTGGTCTTGCCGGTGCATCGCGCAATTATGGCCGTTTCCTGGGCGGTGGCCCTGATCCAGCTTGCAACCGCATTGCGGCGCTCTTCAAGGGTGCGGCTGCTATCGAACGTGATATGGTCGCCTTCAATCACACCGCCGATGGCAATTCCGATCGCCACGCCGAACACGCCAGCGCTGCAATTAATGGCCAG
>CAZSON010000194.1:0-5526 GCA_964608375.1 uncultured Desulfobacter sp.
GTGTCGTGAGATGTTGGGTTAAGTCCCGCAACGAGCGCAACCCTTATCTTTAGTTACCATCATTTAGTTGGGGACGCTAAAGATACTGCCCCGGTTAACGGGGAGGAAGGTGGGGATGACGTCAAGTCCTCATGGCCTTTATGCCCAGGGCTACACACGTGCTACAATGGGTTGTACAAAGGGTCGCGATCCCGCGAGGGGGAGCCAATCCCATAAAGCAGCCCTTAGTTCGGATTGGAGTCTGCAACTCGACTTCATGAAGCTGGAATCGCTAGTAATCGTGGATCAGCATGCCACGGTGAATACGTTCCCGGGCCTTGTACACACCGCCCGTCACACCATGAGAGTTGGTTGTACCAGAAGTTGTTGGGCCAACCCTGCTTTGGCAGGGAGGCAGGCACCTAAGGTATGGCTGATGATTGGGGTGAAGTCGTAACAAGGTAGCCGTTGGGGAACCAGCGGCTGGATCACCTCCTTTCTAAGGATGATTTGTCTTTGGAAAAGATACAAAAACTGCCTGATTCTGTTTGTCACTATTTAGTTTTGAGAGATCAAACATTGTTCTTTAAAATTATAGGTGATGATAGGCTCAAATGGATTTTGGATTTTGGATTTTTGCAGTAGAGTAAAAACATTAATCCGAAATTCGAAATCACCGGGGCCTGTAGCTCAGCTTGGTTAGAGCGCACGCCTGATAAGCGTGAGGTCGATGGTTCAACTCCATCCAGGCCCACCAATTTGGATTTAATATTGACGATTGAGGATCGATGACCGAATCTGATCAGCGACAGCATCTGAAATTGTCATTTTTAAATGATCTATCATATTGGGGGTGTAGCTCAGTTGGGAGAGCACCTGCCTTGCACGCAGGATGTCATCGGTTCGAGCCCGTTCACCTCCACCAGTTTATTTTTAATTTTGGATCTTAAAAGCAAGATTGATAAAACTTGCATTCAATAATCCAAAATAAACCTGTTCTTTGACAATTTGTTAATTAGTACATGTAAGCGCTCGGCAGAAACATGTCAAATGTTGTGGCTAAGCTATTAAGAGCAAACGGTGGATGCCTTGGCGTCAAGAGGCGATGAAAGACGTGGCAAGCTGCGATAAGCTTCGGGGAGCTGCTAAACAAGCTTTGATCCGGAGATTTCTGAATGGGGAAACCCGTCCCGGGTAGTGTCGGGACATCTGTAGCTGAATACATAGGCTACAGAGGCAAACGAGGTGAACTGAAACATCTAAGTAACCTCTGGAAGAGAAAACAATAGTGATTTTCCGAGTAGCGGCGAGCGAAAGGAAAACAGCCCAAACCGAATATATGTTAAAGCCCGAAAGTGTTGTATATTCGGTGTCGTGGGGTTTGATCGGATAGAGTTTCGGATCTATCGGGAAGTTAAAAAACTGACTCATAACTGAAGGGTCTGGAAAGACCTACCACAGAAGGTGATAGTCCTGTAGGCAAAATGAGTTAGACTTCCTGGATCGAATACCCAAGTACCGCGGGACACGAGAAATCTTGTGGGAATTTGGAAGGACCATCTTCTAAGGCTAAATACTACTTGACGACCGATAGTGAACTAGTACCGTGAGGGAAAGGTGAAAAGTACTCCGGTGAGGAGAGTGAAATAGTACCTGAAACCGTTTGCTTACAAGCAGTGGGAGTCTGATGCCTGTCTTTTGGCTTTAGGGCTAAAGTTCAGGCCGGATGACCGCGTGCCTTTTGCATAATGAGTCAGCGAGTTACTTTACGTAGCAAGGTTAAGCCGTTAGGTGTAGCCGTAGCGAAAGCGAGTCTTAATAGGGCGATTTAGTTGCGTGGAGTAGACCCGAAACCAAGTGATCTATCCATGGCCAGAGTGAAGCGCAAGTAAAATTGCGTGAAGGCTCGAACCATTGTAGGTTGAAAACTGCTCGGATGAGCTGTGGATAGGGGTGAAAGGCCAAACAAACTTGGAAATAGCTGGTTCTCCCCGAAATATATTTAGGTATAGCCTTGCAAATTGAGTGGCGGGGGTAGAGCACTGGATGGGCTAGGGGTCCTACCAGATTACCAAACCTAACCAAACTCCGAATACCGCCAACTTTTATTGCAGGAGTCAGACTACGGGAGCTAAGTTCCGTGGTCGAGAGGGAAACAGCCCAGATCGCCAGCTAAGGTCCCTAAATGTGCGCTAAGTGGGAAAGGATGTGGAAATGCACAGACAACCAGGAGGTTGGCTTAGAAGCAGCCATCCTTTAAAGAAAGCGTAATAGCTCACTGGTCGAGTGAGTCTGCGCTGAAAATGTAACGGGGCTTAAGCGCGTTACCGAAGCTGCGGGAGTTCCGCTTTCGAGTGGAATTCGGTAGGGGAGCATTCTGTTAGGGCTGAAGGTCGACCGTAAGGACGGCTGGACTTAACAGAAGAGACTATGCTGACATGAGTAACGATAAAGCAGGTGAAAAACCTGCTCGCCGAAAGCCTAAGGTTTCCTGAGTAAAGCTAATCTGCTCAGGGTTAGTCGATCCCTAAGCCGAGGCCGAAAGGCGTAGGTAATGGAAAACAGGTTAATATTCCTGTACCACCGGGTTATCAATGTCCCTTCGGGGACGAGAGTGACTGGGGGGACGTAGGAGGGTAGGTCAGCCATCTGTTGGATTAGGTGGTTTAAGCTTGTAGGCTGAAAGAACAGGAAAATCCATTCTTTCACAAAGGCTGAGAAGTGATGAGGATCCCGTTTACGGGAACAAACTGATCGATCCCATGCTACCAAGAAAAGCCTCTAGCGAGATAACAAGGTGATCGTACCGTAAACCGACACAGGTAGGCAGGGAGAGAATCCCAAGGCGCTTGAGAGAACCCTGGTTAAGGAACTCGGCAAAATAACACCGTAACTTAGGGAGAAGGTGTGCCCTCATTAGGTGAAACGATCCGGTTTTATAATTGGACTCGCGGAGCTGAAGGGGGTCGCAGAGAATTGGCGGTAGCGACTGTTTACTAAAAACATAGGACTCTGCTAAGTCGCAAGACGATGTATAGGGTCTGACGCCTGCCCGGTGCCGGAAGGTTAAGGGGACTTGTTAGCTCTTCGGAGCGAAGCTTTGAACCGAAGCCCCGGTAAACGGCGGCCGTAACTATAACGGTCCTAAGGTAGCGAAATTCCTTGTCGGGTAAGTTCCGACCTGCACGAATGGCGTAACGACTTCCGCACTGTCTCAACCAGGGACTCAGTGAAATTGTATTGGCGGTGAAGATACCGTCTACCCGCGAAAAGACGGAAAGACCCCGGCACCTTTACTACAGCTTGACATTGGATTTTGAAATAGTATGTGTAGGATAGGTGGGAGGCTATGAAATTCCGACGCTAGTCGGGATGGAGCCAACCTTGAAATACCACCCTTATTATTTTAGGGTTCTAATGTAGACCCATTATCTGGGCTACAGACAGTGTCTGGTGGGTAGTTTGACTGGGGCGGTCGCCTCCTAAAGAGTAACGGAGGCGCGCGAAGGTTCCCTCAGGCTGATTGGAAACCAGCCGTGGAGTGTAAAGGCATAAGGGAGCTTGACTGCGAGAGAGACATTTCGAGCAGGTACGAAAGTAGGTCTTAGTGATCCGGCGGTTCTGTATGGAAGGGCCGTCGCTCAACGGATAAAAGGTACGCCGGGGATAACAGGCTTATCGCCCCCAAGAGTTCACATCGACGGGGCGGTTTGGCACCTCGATGTCGGCTCATCACATCCTGGGGCTGAAGCAGGTCCCAAGGGTTTGGCTGTTCGCCAATTAAAGTGGTACGTGAGCTGGGTTTAAAACGTCGTGAGACAGTTTGGTCCCTATCTTTCGTGGGCGCAGGATATTTGAGGGGAGCTGTTCCTAGTACGAGAGGACCGGAATGGACGAACCAATGGTGTTCCAGTTGTCGCGCCAGCGGCATTGCTGGGTAGCTAAGTTCGGAATGGATAACCGCTGAAAGCATCTAAGCGGGAAGCCAACCTCGAGATTAGATATCCCTTTCGATGGAAACATCGAAACTGAAGACCCCTTGAAGACTACAAGGTTGATAGGCCAGGTGTGTAAGCATAGCAATATGTTTAGCTAACTGGTACTAATCGGTCGTGCGGCTTGGCCATAACATTTAGCATGTTTCTTCTCACGTGTGTTTTCATGTACTTTTTATCAAATTAAACAGCTAACAAGAAATAGATGGCTACAATTTTTCGGTGGCGATAGCGAAGAGGTAACACCCGTTCCCATCCCGAACACGGCAGTTAAGCTCTTCAGCGCCGATGGTACTGCTTGGGAGACCAAGTGGGAGAGTAGGACGCTGCCGAAAATTTTAATATAAACCCGGAATCATTCAATGGTCCCGGGTTTTTTGTAATTATGGCCGAGAATCCCATCGCTAAAAAGAGCGGATTTCATAAAGAGCAGGAGGGATGAAAATGTTAAAAGTGGTATTTCGTTGGATTGCAGACGAAGCTGTTCTCCAGGATCTTGTTCAAGGATTTCCCGTGATCGTTTTACTGCTGGTGATCGTAATCTGTATTGCGATGCTGTCGAAAGGGGCGGATTGGATGATTGACGGTGTGGTACATCTGGCCCGGAGAACCGGTTTACCGCGAATTGTCATAGGCGCCACGATAATTTCTTTGGGTACGACCACACCAGAAGCGGTTGTTTCGGTTACAGCAGCCTGGATGGGTAATCCGGGATTGGCGCTTGGCAACGGTGTTGGGTCGATTATCGCTGATACCGGGTTGATTTTTGGCCTAACCTGCATGTGGACCACGGTTCCGGTCAATCGTTTTATTCTTAATCGCACCGGTTGGGTGCAGGTTGGCGCAGCAACACTGCTGGTGCTTCTTTCACTTGTTGCTTTAGCATCGATGCCGGGTGGGCCGGTTTTGCAAAGATGGGTCGGAGTCATCTTTCTTATATTACTGGCTATTTATATGTATATTACCTATATATGGGCCAGGCAGGGCGCCGATTTAGACCTTGCAGAAGAAGCGGCGGATGACTCAGAGCTGACAGGAATGGGAAAATGCTGGTCTATGATTTTGGGCGGTCTTTTCCTGGTGGTTTTGGGGGCGCGCTTGTTGGTCCCGAGTGCAGCTGAAATTGCCTATCGAATCGGTGTTCCGGATGATGTTATCGCTGCAACCATGGTGGCATTTGGGACCTCACTTCCGGAACTTATGACTGCAATTGCGGCAATCCGCAAAAGGCACCCTGAAATTATGGTTGGGAATGTTGTTGGTGCGGATGTGCTCAATTGTCTTTTCGTTATCGGTGCTGCCGCGGTTGCACGACCGCTTGTGGTTCCACCCAATTTTTACAGTTTTCACTTCCCTGCGATGATCCTCATTCTCTATCCATTTCGGGTTTTTATTTTTTTGAACAAAGACAATCAGTTTAAGAAGTGGCAGGGAGGCTGGCTTTTCGGCGTCTACCTGATTTATATAATCCTACAATATGCCTTTAATATCGGAACAGTCCAAAGCTAAAAAAAGAATGATTCTTTTGCTTTTTCATATCGGTTTGATATAA